>NZ_BAAAHQ010000054.1:48800-102407 GCF_039525605.1 Nonomuraea longicatena
CCCGGCAGCGCCGAAGAAGAGGAAGCCGAGACCTCGGGCGGCGCGCAGACGGAGGTCTACCCTCTGGTCCTGTTCGCCATCGGCGGCATGCTGCTCTTCCCCGCCTCCAACGATCTGCTGATCATGTTCGTGGCCCTTGAGGTCATGTCGCTGCCGCTGTACCTGCTGTGCGGGCTGGCCCGCCGTCGCCGCCTGCTGTCGCAGGAGGCGTCGCTGAAGTACTTCCTGCTCGGCGCGTTCTCCTCGGCCTTCTTCCTGTACGGCATGGCTTTCGTGTACGGCTACGCCGGCACGGTGAGCCTGCCCGGCATCAGCCAGGCGCTGGCCACCGGCGGACAGCTCGACCCGATCCTGCTGCTCGGCCTGTCGCTGCTCGGCGTCGGCCTGCTGTTCAAGATCGGCGCGGCGCCGTTCCACGCGTGGAAGCCCGACGTCTACCAGGGCGCCCCGACCCCGGTCACCGCCCTGATGGCCTCCGGCACGCTGGTGGCGGCCATGGGCGCGGTCCTGCGGGTGTTCTGGGTGGCGCTGGGCAACCTCGACTGGGACTGGCGTCCGGTCATGTGGGTCGTCGCCGCCCTCACCATGATCGTGGGTGCGATCCTGGCGATCACGCAGACCGACATCAAGCGCATGCTCGCCTACTCGTCGATCGCGCACGCGGGCTTCCTGCTCATCGGCGTGATGGCGACCTTCGAGATCGCGGAGAAGAACGCCGGCTCGCTCGCCGCGATCCTGTTCTACCTGCTGGTGTACGGCTTCACCACGGTGGGCGCGTTCGCCGTCGTCACGATGGTGCGCGACCCCGGAGGCGAGGCCAACCACCTGTCGCGCTGGGCTGGCCTCGGCAAGCGGGCCCCGCTGCTGTCCGGTGTCTTCGCCTTCTTCCTGCTGGCCTTCGCCGGGATCCCGCTCACCAGCGGCTTCTTCGGCAAGTACGCCGTGTTCGCGGCGGCGCTGGACAGCGGTTCGCAGGTCGGGGACGCTCTCGGCTCGTGGATGACCGGACTGGTCGTCGTCGGTGTCATCGCCTCGGCGATCGCCGCGTTCTTCTACGTCCGCGTCATCGTGCTGATGTTCTTCAGCGAGCCCGCAGCCGACGGCCCCACGGTCGCCATGCCCAGCATCGGCACCGCGGTGGTGATCGGAGTCGCCCTTCTGGTTACGGTTGGAGTAGGGCTCTTCCCGCAGCCCGCACTCGACATCGCCAGCCAGGCTGCGTCTGGCCTGTTCATCAGATAGGGGTCCTATATGTCCGCGCCACCCGTGATTGACCTGCCCATTGAGGACGAGCGGCTGGAGCGGGACATATCCAGCGGACTTGCTGCCGTCGAGAAGCTCCTTCGCTCGGCGGTCGAGACCGAGGACGCCTTCGTCACGG
This sequence comes from Nonomuraea longicatena, assembly GCF_039525605.1. Lineage (NCBI taxonomy): Bacteria > Bacillati > Actinomycetota > Actinomycetes > Streptosporangiales > Streptosporangiaceae > Nonomuraea > Nonomuraea longicatena. The sequence continues at coordinate 50,182 of NZ_BAAAHQ010000054.1, forward strand.
AGGCGTCCAAACACCTCATCGAGGCGGGCGGCAAGCGTTTCCGGACGCTGATGGTGCTGCTCGCCGCCCAGTTCGGCGACCCTTCGGCGCCGGGCATCGTGCCCGGCGCCGTCGTGATCGAGCTGACTCACCTCGGCTCGCTCTACCACGACGACGTCATGGACGAGGCTCTGGTACGGCGCGGCTCCCCGTCGGCCAACGCCCGCTGGGACAACACCGTGGCCATCCTCACGGGCGACTACCTGTTCGCCCAGGCGTCCGACCTGCTGGCCGATCTCGGGCCGCAGCTCATCCGGATCCAGTCGCAGACGTTCTCCCGGCTGGTCCAGGGGCAGATCAGGGAGACTCTCGGGCCGCGTCCCGGCGAGGACCCCGTCACCCACTACCTCGACGTGCTGGCCGACAAGACCGGCTCCCTCATCGCCGCCTCCGGACGGTTCGGCGCGCTCCTGTCCGGGGCGCCCGCCGACGTCGACGAGCGGCTGAGCCGCGCCTGCGAGGCCATCGGCGTGGCCTGGCAGCTCGGTGACGACCTGCTGGACGTGGCCTCGTCCTCCTCGGAGTCCGGCAAGACGCCCGGTACCGACCTGCGCGAGGGGGTCCATACGCTGCCGATGCTGTACGTCCTGGCCGCCGAGGGCGACTCCCGCCTGAAGGAGCTGCTGTCGGGGCCGGTGGCCGAGGCGGACGTCGAGGAGACGCTGACGCTGCTGCGGGCGCATCCGGCGATGGAGCAGGCGCGGGCCGAGCTGGGGGCCTGGGTCGACCGGGCCCGCCTGGACCTGTCCGCCCTTCCCGACATCCCCGCCAAGCACGCCCTGCTGGCGCTGTGCGACTACGTCCTGGAGCGTACGGGCTAGAGCCCGGACTCGGCGTACGGCGCGGCCGGGGTTCGGGCTTGTGACAACGGGCGGGGTGTCATGCGCGGCCGGGTCACTCGTGTGACGACGAGGGGCGGGTGGCGCGCGGCCGACTACGTCGTCTGACTGGGGCGAGGCCGGCGTGTGGCGTGGCTAGCCGGCGGAGGTGGCGGGCTGGGCGGTCTTCGCGAGCTCCTGCTTGCGGGTGCGCCGGGCCGCGCTGATGCTGTCGTAGGTGAAGAACGCCAGGGCCAGCCACACGATCGAGAACCCGATCCAGCGGCTCGGCGGCATCGTCTCCTTCACGATCAGCACACCTACGCCGAACTGCAGGATCGGGGCGATGTACTGCAAGAGCCCGATCGTGCTGAGCGGCACCCGGATGGCCGAGGCGGTGAAGAACAGCAGCGGGATGGCGGTGATCACGCCCGCGCCCGCCAGGAGCAGCGCGTGGCCGGGGTCGGTGTGGCCGAACGTGGCCTGTCCGGTGATCTCCAGGTAGACGAGGTAGGCGACGGCCGGGACCAGCAGGATGAGGGTCTCGACCGTGAGACTCTCGGCGGCGCCCACGTTGGCGGCCTTCTTGATCAGGCCGTAGATGCCGAAGCTGAAGGCGAGCGTGAGCGCGATCCACGGCAGGCGCCCGTAGTCGAGGGTGAGGAACAACACCGCGAGCGCACCGAAGCCCACGGCCACCCACTGCATCGGGCGCAGCCGCTCCCGGAGGATCGCCACGCCGAACACCACGCTGACCAGAGGGTTGATGAAGTAGCCCAGAGCGCTCTCCACCACGTTGCCGGCGTTGACGGCGTAGATGTAGGTGCCCCAGTTGACCGTGACGAAGAAGGCGGCCAAGGCCAGGAGGATGAGCTTCTTGGGCTGCTTGAGCAGGTCGCGGAACCATGACCAGTGCCTGCGGACGGCGAGGATCGCGACGACGGCCACCAGCGACCAGGCGATCCGGTGCGAGAGGATCTCAAGGGCACCGGAGGGCTTGAGGAGGGGCCAGTAGAGAGGGAACAGCCCCCACATCGCATAGGCGGCCACGCCGAACAACACACCGCGCTTCAGGTCAGGCATGTAGTCCATTTTCACCCATTACATGATTTATTACAAATTCGTATTGCTATGTGGGATTATTTAGTGATCCTTAATGGTTTGCGGGTCTGTAAGGTGGAACTCAGGAGGTGACCAGTCATGGGTTGGCTGTTCGGTGGCAACAAGACGTCCATGGTCCGTCCCGAGGACGCCCTGCCGGGCCGTACGTCCGCGATGGCCGTCCCCGCCCGTCATGCCGTGCTCGACGCTCCGCTCGCCGGGCCGTACCCGGAGGGGCTGGAGGTGGCCGACTTCGGGCTCGGATGTTTCTGGGGGGCCGAGCGGAAGTTCTGGCAGACGCCCGGGGTGTACACGACGGCGGTCGGGTACCAGGGCGGGTACACGCCTCATCCGACGTACGAGGAGGTCTGCAGCGCGCAGACCGGCCACACGGAGGTCGTCAGAGTCGTCTTCGACCCGGCGCGGATCTCCTACGACGACCTGCTGAAGGTCTTCTGGGAGGCCCACGACCCCACACAGGGTATGCGCCAGGGCAACGACGTCGGCACACAGTACCGATCGGCGATCTACTACCACTCACCGGCGCAGGAGAAGTCGGCCCTGGCCTCCCGCGACTCTTACGAGAGCGTCCTGAAGACCGCCGGCTACGGCCCCATCACCACCGAGATCGCCCCCGCCCCGCCCTTCTACTTCGCGGAGGACTACCACCAGCAGTACCTCTTCAAGAACCCCGGAGGCTACTGCGGCATCGGCGGCACGGGCGTCTCCTGTCCAGTGGGCATCGTGTCCACAGGCGAGTAGAGCGGCCCCTCGGGGGAATCTGACCAGAGGGCCAGGCCTCGAAACCGAGGTTGGGCCCTCTGTGTAACTGTCAGACGCCTTCCAAAGCCTGAACGAGGTCTGCAGCCAGCAGCGACGTTGCCAGAGCAACCGTCTCGGGCTCGCCGATTCCCTCTTCGGCGCGTCCGGCCATCATTGAGCCGAGCGCGTCTGGTCCTGCTGCGAACAGCGCGGTAAACCCCGCGCGGCCCATGGATTGCGCTGTCCTTCGTCGTTTCGGCGAGTGCGACAGGACTTCCTGCAGTGCGCAGGTAGACGGCCTGTGCTCCGATCACGATGACAGCGTCGCGGTGGGCATCCAGTGCGGCCAAGGCATCGAGAAGCGCGGACCGAGATCGGACGAGGATGTCGCTACTGCTTACGCCAGGAGGATTCATGCCACGTCATCCATTCGATGAGTTCTTCGGCTTCAGAGGGGTTGCGTCCAGGGCCTGTCATCAGATCAGCGGCGACTTGGGGTGGCGCTGCGATCGTGAGGCCGGAAGCGTCGGTAAGAGTGCGGGTGAAGACGACGTCGCTTTCCGGCTCGGCCAACATCACATTCGCTCCGGCGTCAGCGGGGCGTAGATCCCAGAGTCGGGCGCTGTGCTCGGCGTCCGTTGTGTAGATCATGGCTGAGCGGGCTGGAGCATAGGGAGCCCAGTGGGCTGCGGCCAAGGTCCCGGTTACGGCGTACTGGGTGGGATTATCAGCCGCCCGCCGCATGAGCTTGGGTAGGCCTCTCGGCGCTATCCACCGTGTGACGCGGCTGTTTCGTACGAACCCGTAGTCCTCGCTCCAACGCCTCAGCAGTGCGATCCAATCGGGAACTACGACCGCACCCGAGCTGGTCCGCGTTGCGAGGCTCTCGTGCTCGAGAAACTCGATCACGCGGTAGGTCGACCCGGTGGATACATCGGCGACGTTGATCAGCTCACGTATCGTCCACGATCTTTCGTAGTCCAACAGCGCACGCACGATCTTGGCTGCGGGAGCGCCCTTCAGCGTTCCGCGTGGTCTTCCAGGACCGCGCCACGGATCATGATCGGCTCCTCGGTCTGCAATGTACAGACCGGGCTGGGAGACGTTCAGGGTGATGTTCCCTGTCGCGTCGATGTAGGAGAGGCCGGCGTCCGAGAGCCGCTTACGCACCGGTGGCGACAGGTATCGAGAGACGACGACCCCGCGGCTGCCTGGATGATCGTCCGCCGCGGCATTCAACTGATGTAGCAGCGTAGCGGTGTCACGTCTCTCCACCACGCGCTTGGCTTCAACGACCAGCACGACCGAGGTTCCGTCCGGTGCTGTCACCTTCCAGAGAGCGTCGAAGCGAGCATCGAGCAGTCTGTGGCTGAGCGCTTGGACGTCCCACCCGGCTGGCAGGCGGTCACCCAGCACAGTCATTCCGGCTCGTAGAACCTCAGCCTCGTTCTGAGGCTGTGACCTGGCCTCCATCGGTGCTCCTCAGTCCGTCGGCGTTCGGGAAAAAGCCTATCTCCGTTGCAGGCGGAGAGTGGGGATTTCCTGAACAGTCAGCCTGAGTCGCTTGTTGGCGTGCGTGTCCGAAGACCGGTGGCCTGCGGGCGCGAGTCGCTGCCTGGAGAGGAGTGCTACCCACCAGCAGTACCTCTTCAAGAACCCCGGAGGCTCCTGTGGAATCGGCGGAACGGGCGTCGCTTGTCCGGTTGGTCTGACGCGAGGTGAAGTCTGATCGTGCCGGACATGGTCTCAGAGGAGCCCGCGTTCGCGTGCCCATCGGTGAAGATCGCGACCGGTGCAAGGGAGACGCATGCCAGTGTGTCGCAAGGTGTCCACGTGGCCGGAGATTTCTACAAGGGTCATTTTGCCGAGCCGGTGAAGTCGCGTCAGGAGCCACACCGTGCCGTGTATCTCAAGTCCTCGCGTTCGCCCGACTTTGGTGGCGTCGCGGTCGTCTGTGATGGCTACTAGCCCATGAACCTCGGCAGCCGCGAAGACGCTGGCTTCCCCTAGATTGTGCTCGCCTGCGCCGAGCAGGTCGACCCACATCGCGAAGGCGAGCAGGTCTTCGTCGGTGTCCTGTGACAGGACGCGCAGCCATTCGAGATCTGTGATGGACCGAAGAGACGGATAGGCTTCGGCGTACTTATCGACTTCTGTGGCAACGAGGTGCGTGGTCGACAGGGTCGAGACGCAGGCTCCGAGCACGTCGAGGCGGTCGGCTTTGGCGAAGTGGTGCAGCATCATGGCGTCGACCACCAACGGAGGGAGCGGCTCAGCCGGTGTCGAGCCCGTCATGGAGCCTCGTCTTCAGGCCTTGGTGGCAGGTCCGCGGCGCTTTCGAGCTGTCCGTGCATCAGTTCCAGGGCGCGGGTGCTGGTGATGTGGCCGAGTCGGTAGGCCGTCATCACGGCGTGCGCGAAGCTTGGGGGCACGCGGATGGAGTTGAGATCCGGCTGGGGCGTCCAACCCACAGAGTCTCTGAATTCCGCGAAGGTCGGTGGGCATGCTCGCAGCCTTTTCTCCTCGTGCGGTGTCAAAACCTCGGCAGTCCTGGCCTGCCGCAGAGTGAGGCTCCAGGAGGTGCGATATTCGGCTGCCAGCCGTACGAGCATCGATCGATTTGACGTCTCGCTGTTCTTGGCACGTCGGACCGCCTCCACCGGCAGCAGAAGTTCCGCTGCGAAGGCGTCCACCATGTCTTCGCGTTCCGCGCGGGAAGCGCTGACTCCTACGTCTGTCGAATACTCGTCGCCAAGTATGAGATGGCCGAGCTCGTGGGCGGCGGTGCTGCGTCGCCGACCGGGATCACCGTTGAGACTTACCACCGCTGCCGCAATATCGTCATCCACTGCTGACGCCCCGTCCCCGGGCAGGTCGATCACCAAGATGTATTGGCCGCATCTCTCGCAAAGCTCGGCCATCGACTCAATGGCGCCGCTGCCCAGGCCGAGTTCGGTTCGCAGCCACCTGGCGGCTGTTGCGGCGGTCAGCGGGCCATCGACCTTGCCCGGATACTGCCTTATGGGGCGGGGCTGAAGCATGTTCAGTGATATCAGCAATCGGATCTCACGCACCCACATGGCCAATGTGCTGTCAATGCGGTAAGAAGCTTGCGTGACTTCCGTCGTGGTGTCCTCGGCCAGGGGTGTTCGGTGCGACATCACTGTTGGCGGTGCACTGAGGAAATGACCGAGCGGCAGGTCCAGGGCGCGGGCCAGTCGAGAGAGCTCCAGTGCGTCGAGTCGCCTCGAACCGGCTTCGATCTTGCTGATCATCGTTCTGTCGAGATCGGTCTTCTGGGCCAGCTGTTCTTGTGACAACCGCATGGCCAGTCGAGCTTCGCGGACCCGCTCGCCGATCTCGCTCCAGTCGAGCGTGCTCATAGTGCGATAATCGCACACACGTGGATGGCTCGTACATGGGTGCGAGCAGCTTGGGGATAACTTTGCGTTCCCGTCCGCGCTTCGGGGTGGGTTGTCAGCGAACTGCCGACTCCTCGCAGATTGACGTGATTTCTGGAGACTGCTCTCGGCCTGGAGGGTTCCGGTAAGTTCCTCCACGGTCGCCCCGCAGCGGACATCGGACGCTGCCCGAGTTGGAAGGCTGCGAGGTGCGTCTGTGCTCCACCGGCGGTGACGTCCTGGTCAATCCACACGTATACGAAGAACCGGCCTCGGACGCTGCGAGGTAAGCGGACGAGGACCTCCAGGACTTCAGTATGTGCCCGTGCAGCCTGCGCCGCAGCCGGGAGGTACCACGGGGCGGACGTCGGTCCAGTACCGTTTCCCGATGACGGTGGCCTGCCACACTGTCTTCTCGGAAATACCAGGGACGGGCGCCACCTGCTGTACCGCAAGCGGTTCGCCGCTGTGTCCGTCGATGACGAGTTGGGTCCAGACCACGCCCTTGGGGGGCGGGAACTGCACGACCACGCCCGGACGGCCGGTCACATCGCGCCCCCCGGCCACGCTGATGCCTGGCAGCCCGGCCAGCATCCGGTAGCCGGCGGCTCGTGTTCCGGGGGTGGCGGGAGTCTGAGTGACAAGCCGGATGCCCACTCTTGTCAGCCACCCTTCCCTGCTGAGTTCAAGGTCGGCGGGGTAGCTCTTCAGCAGCCGGGCTCGCAGCGCGGCGGGCTCCTGGGGGAGTTCGAGGAGTTCGTTCAGCGTCAGGTTGAGACCGTCGGCGAGGTTGAGCACCTGATCGAGCTGACGGCGGGCGTTGAAGCGTCGGTTGGTGTCGCAGCCACGGGCCGGGCAGAGCTTGGGGGATCCGGCCTGGCGCCACGCGCGTTTGGCGGCGGCGCCGTAAGGCTTGGTCGACACGGCCTCGTACCAGGTGTAGCGGCGGCCGTCGCGCCCGATGATCAATACTTCGTCGGCGCGTTCCTCGACGGGGTAGTCGCCCGTGGCCGCCTTGGTCCGCATGATCTCCTGGGTTTCCAGCCGCCAGTAGCGGCCTTCGGGCGGCGGCTGGGCCGCGAGCCGGTCGGCTGCCGCGTGGAGTGCCTTCGCGACAGGGGTGGCGACCGGCTCCTCGCTCGGCCTGGACACCGCGACCAGCGCGACCGTGATCACGAGGACGACGGCCGCGGCTGCCAGCAACGCCGTCATCAGGCCCCTGGCCGGGCGGGCGCGTGCCACCGTGGGACCTGCCCGGTCGAGGACGCGGGCTCGTACGGCGGCGACCTGCGCGGGCGAGGCGGGCGGAACGTCCGGCATCACCTCGTCGATGAACTGGAACTCCTTCATCACACCTCCACCCCCAGCGCGTCGCGCAGCTTGGTCCTGGCCCTGCTCAGCCGGGACGCGACCGTCCCCTCGGCGACGCCCAGCGCCGCCGCCACCTCGGGATAGCTCAGTCCTCCGTACGCCACGAGCAGGACGGCGTCGCGCTCGCCCGGCGACAGGTTCGCCAGCGCTTGCGCGAGCCGGCCCACCGCCGTTCCGGCCGCGAGCCGATCCACGACCCGCTCGTCGTGGCCCACCTCGTCGGGCGGAGGCCCGGATCTGGCCAGGGCGCGGTACCGGCGCAGCTCCGCCCGCCGGTGTCGGCCGATGAGGTTGGTGGCGATGCCGTACTACCAGGGCCGCACGCCTCCCTGCGAGGCGTCGAACACCGCGCGGCGCTTGAAGGCGATGAGGAAGGTCTCCGCCGCGAGGTCCTCCGCCATGTCCAGGGCGATCCGGCGCGCGATGTAGCGGCGGATCTCCTCGTAATGGGCGTCGAAGACCGCTTCGAACGTGTCAGGGGCAAGTATCACGCAACGGCTCCCGAATCTGGCTGACATCCCTTCTTGCCCGCTGCCGCCCCATCCTTCCCGACAATCTCGTGAACTGTGCGGGATGAGGGGCCGTCCGGGACCGGAGGAATCACGGGCGCGTACGGCGCGGCCCGGCCGGTAGCCCGTGCCGGGTTGCGCGATGCGACCGCCGCACCCTGTCTGGCGTATCAGGGAACATCCGATCTCGGATGGACAGTTCCCTGCTGGTGCTTCGGGCGCTGACCGCCCAGGGCCTTGGGGAACTGGTCGACCTATGGAACTCGGTGCTGGATGACCCGGCCCCGGTGCTCACGCTAGGTGCTTGATATCCGACATTCGGTAGTGAATTTGCCATTGCCGGGACGGCGGGCAGGGGCTGTCCATAGCATCGTTGCTATGAGCTGGGGTAGCGTGGGACTGGAACCGGAAGTTCAGGGAGTGGCTTCAGAAGCTTCCGGCCGAGTCGTTCGCGCGAGTGGCCTTCTATATCGATCTTCTGGCAGCGGAGGGTGCGTTGTTGGGGGAGCCGTACACGCGACAACTCGACGGCAAGCTTCGCGAGCTCCGGTTCTACCTGGACGATCTGACGATGAGGATCTCCTACTGGATCGCTGGTGATCGTCGAATCATCCTTCTCACCGTGTTTCGCAAGACACGGATGAGAGAGGATCGAGAAGTGGACCGGGCGCGTCGGGCGCTGCATCGCTGTATGTCTGAGGCGCACACGGTGGAGGAGGAACAGTGATGGCCGAGCGGGCTGACTGGACGGAACTCAGGGAGCGACGGCTATCGGAGCCCGGGGCGGCGGAGGCGTATGAGGCGGCTCGTCTGGCCTTCGAACTCGGTCGTGCCGTACGGGAGATTCGGGAAACCCGTGGTTGGAGTCAGCGTGAACTGGCTGAAAGAGCTGACATGACCCAGTCGGCGGTGGCCCGCTTCGAGGCTGGCGGCACGGTACCGACATTGCCCGTTCTGGAGCGTCTGGCCAGGGCTATGGACGCCGATCTGGAAGTGCGCATCAGTCCACGGGCCTCTGCCGCTTGAGGCGGCCGAAGCCCTGCCGGTAGTGGTCGGATTCTCCGCTCGGGACGTTCATCGAGAACGGCGCGAAGCGTCGGACAGGCATGGGCATCGGGAACGCGAGCCGGGAAGAGGCGCGTATCCGGCGGGTCCGTTGGCGGCTACGGCGACCGGTCTAGAGGATTTCGGACAAGCGACCTGGTCGGCGCGGTTTCGAAGCGATCGCCGTTCGGGTCGATCCCGGGCCCGTGCGGGTTCCGTACGACCGAAAGTCCGAGGGCGGCCTATGAGGTGTCGCCGTCCCGCCTGTGTGGTCAGGTGAAATCGTCATCCTCGGGTATGGATTTGTACTCCCGGCCCTTCGTGATCTCGCGGTGTTCGACCGCGACGCCGTAGCCCGCCGAGTGCAGCCAGGCCGCGATCTCCTGTGCGACGGCGACCGAGCGGTGGCGTCCGTGTCTGCCGCTGACGTGGGCGCGTACGAGGTGGCCGGCCGCGTTGCCCCAGCCGTCCACGAGGGCGCGGAGTTGGTCGGCCATGCGACCGACGATCTCCAGCGCGCCGGGGGTGCCGAGGACGTAGGCGCGAACGTGCGCGTCCCTGCCGTCGAGGCTGCGCATCCTGTCGCGGACCTCGGGATCGTCGAGGGGGTCGCGTAACGCCGAGGCGAGGTTGACCGACAGGGCGACGGTGCCGTGGGGCGGGTCCCGGTGCAGTACGCCGTAGGTGGTGAGTTCGACCTGCCGCCTGCTGGGCCGGACGGTCGTGCCCGGGGCGGAGCGGTCTGAGTAGTCGAGGCCCTCTTCGGCGAGGTCGCTGTAGACGGTGTCGCGGGAGACGTCCGCGGTGCGTGCGAGCGCGGCGATGTTGTGCTCGCCCGCCCGCCATGCCGCTGAGATCAGGCGGGACCTGCTGCGGCGGTGATGGCGGGCCCAATGCGCGAGGGCATGGAGGGCGCCCCGCCGGGAGCTCGGGAAGTCGGCCACGACGGCGATGATATATGTCGAATCACTCGACACATTGTTTCATGGTCGTTTGTCTGACTCCTATGGCTAATGGAGAAAGGTGTATACGACCGGGTAGTAGGCAGGTAACAGGACGGTCAGGGGTTGCCGAGGGCTGGAGGCTTGTCACAGTCGGCCGCCGCAGGGGATCCCCTACTCTGGGCGGGCGGGCCTCCTACCTTTCAAGGCTGACCGGCACTGTCCGGTAGGAGGCCCGGCCACCCCTGTTACGGGGTGGCGTCGTGATCGGTGCTGAGCATCCAGAGCAGCCACAGCACGAACTTGATCAGGTCAAGGACGTTCGGTGCCGCCTGGTACCGGTCACGCTGGCGGGGGTGTGGTTTATCCACTTTTCTCCTCATTCCGTCTGCCGGGCGATCCGGCAATTCACGCCGGATGCCCTGGAGGCGGACGGAGGTGAGTTCATCCCCGCGACGACCATAGAGGATCAACCAGAGCTCACTGAAGCGTTCGCGGAAGCCCGTATTCCCTTCAGTTGGAGCTTTCTCCCTCCAGGGTGTTCTTTTATCAATTCATTTCCTATCTTCTAATGAAGATGTCCGATATGCGGGTAACTGGGAGGGCGTGGTGGACGAGCGGGGCCTGCGGCAGATCCAGGAGAACGCCGACTTCGCCGTCGCCCGGCTGGGGCCGCTGAGCGATGTGGAGTTCGGCCTCAACGCGGCGTCCGTCGAGTGGGTCATGGGGTTCATCGAACGTCGGCGTACGCGGCCGGATGCCCAGGACCTCGACGTCCTGGTCGCGGTGCTGGGCTCGTTCCTCGGCGCCTGCATCGTCGCGGCCACGGGTGGGAACTGGCACCGGGTGGACGGGCACGGGTGGGGGGTGCGCCTGCCGTGCGGCAGCACGGCGTTCCCGTTCGCGAAGGTGCACAAGCAACTTCTTTTCGGGACGGTCGGCGGCGACTCGATCGCCGGTTTCTACCTGGTTCGTCGGCAGCGGTCCGGCCTTCAGGCCGGGGATGAAGCCGACCGTCCCGCTTAGCCGGGGCGGGAACAGCCGATTCGCCGCTGGGCGAACCGGCTGTCCGCCTTGCTCAGACAGGTCGTCGCCGCTGCTCGATGTGCCGGCGCACGACCGTCAGTGGTGCTCCGCCCACCGACCCGGCGAAGTAGGAGCCGGACCGGAAACGCCCGCCCCACGGATGCTCGCGGACATGACAGGCGTATTCCTTGCGAGCAGTCGCGCCGAGACACCCTTGAGACTGTCGACCGGTTTCGACAGGGCGGCTTTGGGCGGGTGGTGGACGAGCAGGTGGACATGGTCGTGTCCGCCGTCGAACTCGCGCAGTCCGGTCTCGAAGTCCGCGCACACCTCGCGCACGATCTCCTCGCAGCGGGTCGGCATCCGGTCGGTGAACGCCCCACGCCGGTACTTCGTGACGAACACCGAATGAGCGTGAAGATCGTGGACGACATGACGCCCCGAGCGGACATCGGGATCCGGGGTTCCACCCCGGGTGACATGAACCGAACGATACGATCAGCCGGTGACGCAGGAGGCGCAGGCCCGCGCGCACGTGGCGCGGCTCGACCCGACAGCGGCGCAAAGCGCGCTACTGGACGGCCAGGCGCACACCGCTCACGCGCTGTGGAACCTGCTACACCAGTTCACGACGTTCCGCCAGGGCCGGCTCGCACCGTTGAAGGCATGCGACGAAGCGATCCGCCGAGCCCGCCACGAGATCGACTGGATGGCCCGGCTTCCCGCCCAAGCCGCACAGGCGGTATTGAAGACCTACCGGCAGGCGTGGGCGAACTTCTTCGACCCCGGCCATCCCGCCGGACGCCCGACGTTCAAAAACCGGCGTTCCCGGATGGCGGTGGACGTCCCCCAAGCCCGTGACCTGCACATCGCCCGGATCAACCGCCGGTGGGGAGCGGTCAACCTGCCCAAAGTCGGCCGAGTCCGGTTCCGGTGGACCAAGAACCTGCCGGGTGTCACCCGAGGCGGCCCGGCCGGGCGGATCACCGGGGCCAGACTGGTCAAGGACGCCCACGGCTGGCAGATCGTCTTCCGCACCGAAACCCCCACCCCGGCCCCGGCGCCGCATCCGGGCGGCCGGGTCGGCATCGATCGGGGCGTCACCCTCGCCCTGGCCCTGTCGGACGGCACCACCCGCGAACACGGACCGTGGCTGAGCCAAGGCGAGAGACAACGGCTGCGCCGGTTGGAGAAGAAAGCCGCCCGGCAACGGGCCACACATCACAAGGGTGAGCCGATCTCGCACCGGCGTGCCCACACCCACCGCCAGATCGGCAGGCTCCGCGCGACAGCCAAGCGCCGGGCCCTGGACTGGCAGCACCGGACCAGCACCGAACTCGCCGACGTCTTCGGCGAGATCGTGGTCGAAGACCTGAAGATCGTCAACATGCTCCGCTCGGCACGCGGCACCGTCGAGCGGCCCGGCCGCAACGTCGCGCAGAAAACCGGGCTGAATCGGGCGATCAGCGGCGAGGCGTGGGGGCGTACCGTGACCATGCTGGAGTACAAGAGCGCCGATCGCGGCGGCCGGGTGGTGAAGGTCCCGGCGGCGGGCACGTCGCAGACCTGCCACCGATGCGGTCGTCGTGACCCAGCCGCCCGCGACTGGATCAGGTTCTCCTGCACCGACCTGGCGTGCGGGTGGAGCGGTCACGCCGACATCAACGCCGCGATCAACATCGAAACCGCCGCGGGAACCGTGGTGGCAGGACGTGGAGACTCAGGGGTTGCCCGGTCTGCGAAGCGTCAACCCCCGCGCGCTGCTTGACCGCGACGTGACGGGAGAACCTCCGGCCTTCAGGCCGGGGAGGAGTTCAAGAGTATGTGGTCGATTACCTCGGGGCGGGGGACTGATGCCGGGTCCCGGAATGTCTGTGGGCTCTGCTAGACCTGTAGGCATGGGAGTGACGGTCGACGAGTTCCTGGAGCTGCTGCGGCGGTTGCCGGCGCACAAGCTCAACGACGGCGGCGAGTGGACCGGTGTCAAGGTGCAGGGCAAGGGCTTCGCCTACCTGTGGGAGCGCACCCGCACCGTCGGGCTGAAGGCCACGATCGAGGAGCAGCTCGCGTTGGTGGCCGAGCGGCCTGAGGTGTTCGAGGTGCAGTTCACCGCAGGCCGGTTCGGGTGGGTGGTGGTCCATCTCGACCGCATCGAGCCAGATGAGTTGTGGGAACTGGTGGCGGAAGCGTGGCTGCTGACCGCGCCGCAGGCGATGGTGACGGAGTTCGAGGCGACATTGGGACTAACGAGCACATAACCTGATATGTGGTGAATATCGAGCTTCGGAAGTGGACTTACGGCGACGCCGCGGAGGTCCTGCGTGCCTTCCAGGCCGACGACATGCGGACCCAGACGTCGTGGCCGATCGTCACACTGAAGGACGCCGAAGGCTGGATCGCCGCCTGGGAGGGGGTCGGGCACGCGTTCGCGGTCATGCTCGACGGCCGGGCGGTCGGCAACGTCGCCATCACCAACATCGACGCGCACCTCAACGGCTGGGTGTCCTACTGGACCGCCGCCGACCGCAGGGGCCTCGGCGTCGCCACGGCCGCGACGGGGCTGATCGCCGAATGGGCATTCACCGAACGCGGACTGTTCCGGCTCGTGCTCAACCACTGGGTCGGCAACACGGCTTCGTGCCGGGTGGCGGTCAAGGCCGGGTTCCTGGCCGAGGGGGTCGAACGGGGCAGGCTCCTGTACGACGGCGTGCGGCACGACGTCGAACGGCATGCCCGTCTGGCCACCGACTAGCGCAGGTCCTCCAGTAAGCGGTCGATGATGCGGGCGGCGGGGGCGGTGACCTCGACGGTGCAGTGGTCGAGGGCGGCCAGCGCGGCGCCGAGGTCGGGTGTGCTGGTGGGCGGCAGGCCGACCAGCACCTCGTCCTCCGCGATGACCTCGCCTTCGATGTGGAAGGCGTCGTCGGCGTAGCCGAACCAGACGGCGAAACGCACCTCGCGGCCGTCGGGCAGCGTGATCACCGTGCCCATGACCGAGCCTGCGGGCGGGGTGGGGTGGCTGAAGGGGGTGCTGCGGGCGAAGGAGTGTTCGATGGCGGCGAGGGTCGCGGCGGACCGGTTCAACGCCGTGAGGAGGGAGGCCGCGGCCAGGCTGGCGCTGTCCACAGGCCCGATGGTAGATCATCGCCTCCCGCTGGACAATTATTGTCTGGTTGTCAGACAATCCCGGTATGCGTATCGCTGTCATCGGGGCCGCCGTCCTGTGGGGGACCGCCGGCACCGCCGGGCTGCTCGTGTCCGCCGACTCCGTCGCGCTGGCCGCCGCCCGGCTGGTCGTCGGCGGGGCGGCCCTCGCGGCGCTCGCCGGGCCTCGCCTGCGCGGCGGGCTGACGCCGTCGCTGCTGCTCGGGGCGGTGGCGGTGGCCGCGTACCAGCTGTGTTTCTTCGCGGCCGTCAGCCGGACGGGGGTCGCGATCGGCACGGTCGTGGCGATCGGCAGCGGGCCGGTGTTCACGGGGATCCTGGCGTGGGCGCTGCACGGGGAGCGGCCGAGCGGCCGGTGGGTGATCGCCACGGTGGCGGCCGTGGCGGGGTGCGCGGCGTTGATCGTCGGGGGAGGGGCGCAGGCGGGCGGGCAGGTGGTGTCGGGGGTGCTGCTCGCGTTGCTGGGCGGGCTGCTGTACGCGTTCTACGCGGTGGTGGCGGCGCGGGCGATCGGGCGGGGAGTGCCGTCGGACGTGGCCATGGGCGCGATGTTCGGGGGTGCGGCCATCGTCATGGTTCCGGTGCTGGTGTGGCGGGGAGCGGAGTGGATGGTGACGCCGGGGGCGTTGGTGGCCGTCCTTTATCTGGGGTTGGGGACGACCGCTCTGGCGTACTTCCTGTATGGGCGGGGACTGCGCAGCACGCCGGTGACGACGGCGGCGACGCTGGCGCTCGCCGAGCCGGGGGTGGCGGCGCTGCTGGGGGTGGTGGTGCTGGGGGAGCGGCTGACGGGACTGTCGGTGGCAGGGCTGCTGCTCCTGCTCGCCGCCCTGTCCGCCCTGGCACTCCCGGCGCGGCCGCGGGGGCTTCTGAGATCTCTGCGATCTCGGGTGTCTCGCGGGTTTCTGCGGTCTCGGGGGTCTCGGGGGTCGCTTGAACCGGCTGTTACGGCAAAGCCCCCTTCCCCGCCACCCGCCGCCGCCCGCTCACGGCCTCCAGGATGACGCTCCTCCCCGCGCGGCCACCCCGCCGCTACGCCGCCCTGATTACCCCCGGCCCGGCCCGCGCCGGCCGCCGTACGAGGCGCCGATGTTCACCGCACCCCCTCTCGCCGTCGCGGCGCCTGGAACACCCCGGCGGTCAGGCCGAGAGGTGAGCACGGCTCGGCCCGTCGCCGATAGGCACACGAAGTGACACCGGCCGTCGGAGTGTGGGGCTGTCGGAGGGGCGTTCCGGACCTGTAACCAGGTGGCGCTCCGAGCGGGTTTGGGGAGGTGGGGTGGGTGGAGCTGCGGACCGCCGGAGTGTGGGGGTGTCGGAGGGCGCTCCGGGTCTGTTGTCGGGTGGTGCTTTGAGCAGGGCCGGAGGGGGTGGGGTGGGCGGAGCCACGGAAAGCGTCGGAGGGCGCGACTATGGTAGTCCGCGTGCGGATCAATCCGGTGTCGGCGGTGGAGGCGCTCGTGGGGGCGCTGCGCCGCCGTGTGCTGTCCGGAGAGATCCAGCCCGGCACCTCGCTCCCGGAGCAGGAGATCGCCGCCTCGTACGGCGTGGCCCGCCCGACCGTGCGTGAGGCGCTGGCCGTCCTGGTCCACGAGGGTCTGCTGCGGCGCGAGCGCAACCGCAGCGCCTACGTCCCGCTGGTGTCGTTGGAGGATCTCGACGATCTCATGTACGTCCGGCGGCCGCTGGAGGAACTGATGGCCAGCGCGCTGGTCGGCCGCCGGGTCGAAGCGGCGGACGCGGCGCTGGCCCGGATGGCCGCCCTGCCCGCCGATGCTCCTTGGGCGGAATCGGTGGCCGCCCACATGGCATTGCACCAGGCGCTGGTCGAAGCGGTCGGCAGCCCTCGCCTCGAACGCCTCTACGCGGCGCTGGCGGCCGAGATGCGGTTGGGCCTGGTCCGGTTGCGTGACGTGTACACCGACCGGGAACTGCTGGTCAGGGAGCATCGCGAACTGCTCGACGCGATCGAACGCGGCCCGGAGGAATCCGCCCGCGCCGCCATGGCCGCCCACCTGTCCCACTCCTGGGGAGCCGACTGACAGCGATGGCGGGGATGAGCGCGGTTGCGTCCATGGGCGTGGTGGGGGAACGGGTGGCTAGGGGGAGTGGTCAGGAGGCGAGGAGGTTCCAGCCGGGCTCGCTCCAGAATTGGCGTTCTTCCGTTCCCGGTACCAGGGGGACGCCGCTGCGGGCGTCCAGGACGACCCGGGTGCCGAGCGGTCTGTCGAGGGTTGTTCGCACCGGGTCGGTGTGCAGCATCTCGTCGCAGTGTTCCACGTCCGTTTCGCGCACCTCGACGTCGACGACCACCACGGCCGAGGTCTCGTAGACCCTGGCCCCGTGCGTCGTGGTGCACGGGTTGTGCCCGTACTGCAGTTCCAGCTCATTGTCCGCGACCACCCGGTACGAGTACACCCGCTGCCAGCTTCGCGCCT
This sequence comes from Nonomuraea longicatena, assembly GCF_039525605.1. Taxonomy (NCBI): domain Bacteria; kingdom Bacillati; phylum Actinomycetota; class Actinomycetes; order Streptosporangiales; family Streptosporangiaceae; genus Nonomuraea; species Nonomuraea longicatena. Next base: position 66,797 of record NZ_BAAAHQ010000054.1, read on the forward strand.
TCGGCGGGCGGCTCATGGCGGCCGGGTCCACGGCGATCCGCCGGAACGGCTCGTCCACGCCCTCCACGGTGAACTCCCACGTCGGCACCGTGATCGGTCCTCGGCTCGTGGCCATGGTCGTCTTGCCCTGGACGGCGCCGACGACGCGCAGCACCCGGCAGCCTCCGGCCGGGCAACTCGCGTCCTCGTCGTACCCGGGCCTGCGCAGCCGGGCGAAGGCGACCGAGGCCGAGACGAGCGGCACCAGTGCGGCGGACCCGTCCGACCACCGCACCCGAACGGGAGCGGGTGGCCGGGACGGCAGGTCCGCCCCCAGCTTCCAGGCGCCGTTGTGCGCGCTGACCAGCGCCCAGTACGGCACCGCCCGGCCGGGCTCCAGGGCGAGGCTCTGCAACGGCACGAACCCCTCCCGCCACGCCCGCTCCTGCGGCGAGCCCTGCCAGCGTTCGGCCGTTGCCTTCGCGCGGGCGGCGTCGACGGTGTTCACGGCGGCCGGCCCGCAGAGCGCCAGCGCGATCAGCGCGGCGACGGTGCGCACGGTTCGAAGGATCCGCATGCCAGGATGACGATCCGGCGGGCCTCCAGGTTCGCCTGACGGAGCAGCTTGAGAGCGCGGATTGTCGCCTTCCGGTGTCCCGGGCACGTGGCGGGCGGCCCGAGAAAGCGGGTGTGTGGTCCCGCCGGAGGCGGTGTCGCCGTACGGTGTCCGGGGTGGTGTGGTTCGGGCGGGTGGTTTCGCCGCACATGAGAGTGCGTGGGGCGGTTGGTGGAGTGGTTCGGGTGGGTGGTGTCGCCGCATGGTGTCCGGGTGCGTGGTTGGCCTGGCGGAGTAGCCTGGAAAAGCAGCCCTTGCGTGAGCAGGCTGCACTCGCAAGAATCGCGGCCATGCACGGCAACCCGATGCCGGACTCCTACGTGTACGTCACGGAAGAAGGCGTGACCCGCCACTACGCAGACGGGAGCGTCGAAGCTCTCGCGTGGGAGGACGTGGTCGAGGTCCGTGTCATGCCGGAATCCGGGGATGATGTCCTGTTCATCCTGTTGGACCGCGCGGGTGAAGGCTGTGTCGTGCCGCGTTCGGCCACCGATGCGACGTTCCTGGCGCGCCTCCGTTATCTGCCGGATTTCGACCTCGATCGCCTGAATCTCGCCGCGAATTCGGTCAATGACGGGGTTGTGGTCGTGTGGAGAAGTCCCGATCCGCCGTCCGCATTGCCGGATCTGGAGTATGACTAGCCGTCCCTAATTGCCGAGTAGTCGGCTGATTTCCGGCTGTATAACAGACGTTTCTCCTGGTAGCCCGCTGCATCTTTGGATCGCTCCGTCAAGCCCTGATAGCAGCTCCGTGCGTCCGATTGTGGACATAACCCGTTATTCCCCCTGATGAGAGGGATCTTTACTCTTTATGGGGGGCCGCCGCCCTTGAGATCACATGGGATCCAGGTAAACCCATGCGCTTCAAGGAACGTCACGTTATCGCGGTGCACTTGAGCGGCAGGTGGGGTGTTATGAGGGTGGAATTTGGGGAGTCCGATGTCGCACTCCTCAAAGCCGTACCACGCCACGCTTCCAGTATCTGGACGCGGGCGTACTTACGGCTCTTGCTCCTGGGAGACGTGTTCTGCGCACTGGTCTGTTGTGCCTGCGTGTTCGGGGTACGGCTGGCCTTCGGCGCCTACATCCCGGTCGAGGAGATAACGCTGGCCGTCGGGCTGATCGTGGCCTGGCCGCTGTCGATGTCGCTGGCGGGCGCCTACCGCCAGCGGGCGCACGGTGAGGGCACGGACGAGTTCCGCGCGGTGTTCAACGGCGGCGTCGGCCTGATGGCCACGGTCGCCATCGGCGCCTACGCCACACAGACGGCCGTGGCGCGCAGCTTCGTCATGGCGACGCTGCCGCTCGCGGTGGCGGCCACGCTGTACTTCCGGTTCCGGATGCGCAAACGCCTGCACAGCAGGCGCGCGGTCGGCGACTACATGCGGCACGTGATCGCCGTCGGCCATCGCGAGGCGGTGCTCGATCTGGTGGTGCAGTTCCGCCGTCAGCCGCACCACGGCATGCGGGTCATTGGAGCGTGCCTGCCTCCGGGAACGCTCGACGCCGACCTCGACGGGCTGCCCGTGCTGGGCTCGTTCGGCGAGGTGTCGGAGGTCGTGGCGGCCGTGGGGGCGGACGCGGTCGCCGTCCTGGCCTGCCCCGAACTCGACGGGACCACGCTGCGGCGGCTGGCGTGGAGCCTGGAGACGGCGAAGACGGACCTGTTCGTGGCGCCCACGCTCATGGACGTGGCCGGTCCGCGCATCAGCATCCGGCCGGTGGCCGGGATGCCGTTGCTGCACGTGGAGCATCCTGAGTTCCAGGGCGCCAAACGCCTGGTCAAGAGCGTCTTCGACAAGGTCGTGGCGGCCCTCGCCGTGGTGGCGCTGTCGGTGCCGTTCCTGGTGATCTTCCTGATGATCAGGATGACCAGCCCGGGGCCCGTGCTGTTCCGTCAGGTCAGAGTGGGCAGAAACGGCTCACACTTCAAAGTCATGAAATTTCGTACGATGGTGGTGGATGCCGAGAAGCTTAAAGACGCCCTCCTCGAAGCCAACGAGTTCGACGGCGTGCTCTTCAAGATTAGGAACGATCCAAGGGTCACCCGCGTGGGAGCGTTCCTCCGCCGCTACTCGCTCGACGAGCTGCCTCAGCTCTTCAACGTCATCGCCGGCGACATGTCGCTCGTCGGCCCGCGCCCGCCGCTGCCCGAGGAGGTCGCCAGGTACGTCAGCGACGTCCACCGGCGGCTGGCGGTGAAACCGGGCATGACCGGACTCTGGCAGGTCAGCGGACGTTCCAACCTAACCTGGGACGAATCCGTACGGCTGGACCTGCGCTATGTGGAGAACTGGTCGCTCATCCTCGACCTGCAGATCCTGTGGAAGACGTGGTCCGTCGTCACACGGGGAGAAGGAGCCTACTAGCGGTGAAAGCCCTCGTCCTCGCCGGAGGATCGGGAACCCGGCTGCGGCCGATCACCCACACCTCGGCGAAGCAACTGGTCCCCGTGGCCAACAAACCCGTGCTCTTCTACGGCCTGGAGGCGATAGCCGAGGCCGGGATCCAGGAGCTCGGCATCGTGGTCGGGGACACCCACGCCGAGATCGAGGCCGCCGTTGGCGACGGCTCGGCGTTCGGGCTGCAGGTCACCTACCTGCGGCAGGACCGGCCCCTCGGCCTGGCGCACGCCGTACTGATCGCGCGTGACTACCTGGGCGACGACGACTTCGTCATGTACCTCGGCGACAACTTCATCGTCGGCGGCATCACCGAGATCGTCGGCGAATTCGCCGGCAGCCGGCCGGACGCGCAGATCATGCTGACCCGGGTGGGCGACCCCAGCCAGTTCGGCGTGGCCGAACTCGGCCCGGACGGCGCCGTCGTCCGGCTGGAGGAGAAACCGAAACGGCCGAAGAGCGACCTCGCGCTGGTCGGCGTCTACCTGTTCACCCCGGCCGTGCACGAGGCCGTGGCCGAGCTGAAACCGTCGTGGCGCGGCGAGCTGGAGATCACCGACGCCGTCCAGTGGCTGGTCGACCACGGCCGGAAGGTCGAGTCCACGGTCATCACCGGCTACTGGAAGGACACCGGCAACGTCACCGACATGCTGGAGGTCAACCGCCTGGTCCTGGAGTCGATGACACCCGGCGTCGCGGGCGAGTGCTCCGGCAGCGAACTGATCGGCCGGGTCGTCGTCGAACCCGGCGCCAGGATCGAACGCTCCCGCGTCGTCGGGCCCGCGATCATCGGCGCGGGCGCCCACGTGAGCGACAGCTACGTCGGCCCGTTCACCTCGATCGGCGCCGACTGCCGCCTGTCCGACAGTGAGATCGAGTACTCCATCGTGCTCCCCAGAGCCTCCATCAGCGGCGTCGGCCGGATCGAGGCCTCCCTCATCGGCCACGACGTCGAAGTGACCCCCGCCCCCAACACCCCCAGAGCCCACCGCCTCGTGCTGGGCGATCACAGCAAGGTGCAGATCAGTTCATGACGAAGCTCCTGGTCACCGGAGGAGCGGGCTTCATCGGCTCGCACTTCGCGCGGACCTTCCCCGGCGCCGAGATCACCGTGCTCGACCGGCTCACCTACGCGGGCGACCGAGCCAATCTCGACGGAGTCGAGCACACCTTCGTGCACGGTGACATCTGCGACGCCGACTTGCTGAGACAGCTCGTCCCCGGGCACGACCTGGTGGTCAACTTCGCGGCCGAGTCGCACGTGGACCGCTCGATCGACGGGGCGTCCGCGTTCGTGCGCACCAACGTGCTCGGCACCCAGACCCTGCTCGACGCCTGCCTGGAGGCGGGGGTGCGCAAGGTCGTGCAGGTCTCGACCGACGAGGTCTACGGGTCGATCGACAGCGGGTCGTGGTCGGAGGACGCCCCGCTGCTGCCGCGCTCGCCGTACTCGGCCTCGAAGGCGGGCGGAGACCTGGTCGCGCGCGCCTACGCGATCACGCACGGGCTCGACGTCTCGATCACGCGCTGCTCGAACAACTACGGTCCGCGCCAGTTCCCGGAGAAACTGATCCCGCTGTTCGTGACCAACCTGTTGAAGGGCAGGAAACTCCCCCTGTACGGCGACGGCGGCAACGTGCGCGAGTGGGTGCACGTCGCCGACCACTGCGCGGGCATCCGCCTGGTGGCCGAGGTCGGCGAACCGGGCGAGGTCTACCACATCGGCGGCGACGTCGAACTGACCAACACCGAGCTGACCGGCCTGATCCTCGCGGCCTGCGGGGCGGGCTGGGACCGGGTCGAGCACGTCGCCGACCGTAAGGGCCACGACCGCCGCTACTCCCTGGACGACAGCCGGTTGCGCGCGCTCGGCTACCGGCCGCAGGTCGCCTTCGAGGACGGGCTGAAGGAGACGATCCACTGGTACACCGAGCGCAGGGACCGGTGGACGTGAGATGGCTCATCACCGGTGGCGGCGGCATGCTCGCCACCGACCTGCTGGAGCGGGTGGCGCTGCGCGGCGAGCCGGTGCTCGCGCTCGGCCGTACCGACCTCGACCTGCGCGACCGGCGGGCGGTGCGCGACTTCGTGGGCGCCTACCGGCCGAGAGTGGTGGTCAACTGCGCCGCCTGGACGGCCGTGGACGCCGCGGAGGACCAGGAGGAGGCCGCGCTCGCGGTCAACGGGCACGCGGTCGAGCACCTGGCGGAGGCGTGTGAGCGGGCCGGTTCGCGGCTGCTGCAGATCTCCACGGACTACGTCTTCGACGGGCGCTGCCGCATGCCGTACACGGAGGAGGACACGCCCGCGCCGATGAACGCCTACGGGCGTACCAAGCTGGCGGGCGAACTCGCGGCGGCGGGCCACTACGTGGTGCGGACGGCCTGGCTGTACGGCGCGGGCGGCCGCAACTTCGTGAAGACGATGATCCGCCTGGCGGCCCAGCGCGAGACCGTCGAGGTGGTCGACGACCAGCGCGGCCAGCCGACCTGGACGGTGGATCTGGCCGACCACCTCGTACGGCTGGCCGAGTCCGACCTGCCGCCCGGCGTCTACCACGGGTCGAGCTCCGGCGAGACCACCTGGTACGGCTTCGCCCGCGAGATCTTCAGGCTGCTCGGCGCCGATCCGGAGCGGGTCCGGCCGATCAAGACGGCGGGCTACCCCCTGCCCGCCGCCCGGCCGGCCAACAGTGTGCTGGCGTGCACGAAGACCGAGCCGATCAGGCACTGGCAGGAGGCGCTGACGGCGGCCTGGCCGCTGCTGTCCGAAAGAGCGGGCCGTCAGTGCAGTCCTGCGTAGAACGCCTGGCACGTGTCGTAGGAGGGCAGCAGGCCGCTGTCGAGCGCCTGCTTCAGGGTGGGCGAGGCGGCGTCCTTGTCCGAAAGCTGTGGTTCGTTCCACGGCCAGTCGATCCCGAGGTCGGGGTCGAGCGGGTGCACGCCGTGCTCGCCGCCGGGGTTGTAACCCTCGGAGCAGGCGTAGACGACGGTCGCCTGCTCGCTGAGCGCGAGGAAGGCGTGCCCGAGCCCTTCGGAGACGAACACGGCCCGGCGTTCCTCGGAGTCCAGCCGAAGGGCCTCCCAGCGGCCGAAGCCGGGGGAGCCGACCCGCAGGTCGACGACGACGTCGAGGATGGCGCCGGACACGCACATCACGTACTTCGCCTGGCCGGGCGGTACGTCGGCGAAGTGCACGCCGCGCAGGACCCCGGCCGCCGAGACCGAACAGTTGATCTGCGCGAGCCGGAACGGGCGCGGCAGGTCGGCGGCTCGGAAGGCTTCCAGAAAGGCACCACGAGGGTCGGCGTGGATCCGTGGGACGAACTGCCACGCGCCGTCGATGCTGAGGCGATCCATGGGGCGCAGCATCACACAAACCACTGTGAAAGGACAGGGTCATGATGACCACGGTCTTCTCCGACAGCAGCGTGCCCGACGAACAGCGGCGCGATCTGCTGTACCGGGGAGAGGTCTTCGTCTACTCGGCCGCTCCGGCGGCCACGGCGCTCGTGACGTTCGCCAGGGAACTGATCGCCGACGCGTTCGGCGCGCTCGATCCGGAGACGGCGCAGTTCGAGATGGACGTCGAGGACTTCGCCAAGCTGCTGGCGGAGCTGAAGCCGCGTTTCATCCACCATCCGAGGTGCAAGGAACTGCTGCCCTCGGTGATGGAGGAGCGGGGCTGCGACCCGTCGGCGACGTACTTCGACGTGCCGAGGCTGCGCACCTCGACCTCGCACGACTACCTGGTCTCCGGCATCTCCTACGCCTTCCACCCGCATCGCGACTGCTGGTACTCGGCGCCGTTCTGCCAGGTCAACTGGTGGATCCCGGTGTACGGCGTGGTGCCTGAGAACGTGATGGCCTTCCATCCGCGCTATTTCGACGAGCCGGTGGCCAACGGCAGTGCCCGCTACGACTACGCCGAGTGGAACCGGGTCAACCGGCTGTCGGCCGCTCAGCATGTTCGCTCGGACCCGAGGGAGCAGCCCAGGCCGGAGCAGTCGATCGAACTGGAACCCCAGGTCAGGGTGGTGCCGGAGCCGGGCGGGGTGCTGATGTTCTCGGGCGCGCAGCTCCACTCGACCGTGCCGAACACCTCGGGGCGTACCCGGTTCAGCATCGACTTCAGGACCGTGCACCTCGACGACGTGCGCGGTCACCGGGGGGCGCCCAATGTGGACGCCGCCTGCACCGGCACCACACTCCGAGATTTCGTACGTTGTAACGATTTATCGGGTATGCCCGACGAACTCGCCGTGGACTACGAGAAGCGAGCACTGGTATGAGGACCTGCAGACTGTGCGGCTCCACCGCATTGGCGAGCGTGGTGGACCTGGGCGCGACCCCGCCGTGCGAGCTGTTCCTCACCGCCGATCAGCTCGACCTGCCCGAGCAGACCTACCCGCTGCACCTGCGTGTGTGCACCGACTGCCTGCTGGCCCAGCTCCCCCCGCTGATCACGCCGGAGGAGACGTTCACCGAGTACGCCTACTTCTCGTCGTACTCGACCTCGTGGGTGGAGCACGCGCGGACCTTCGTCGCCGGGCTGGACCTGCGGCCGGAGGCGTTCGTGGTCGAGGTCGCCAGCAACGACGGCTACCTGCTCCAGCACGTCGTCGAGCGCGGGGTGCGCTGCCTCGGCATCGAGCCGTCCGCGAACGTGGGCGCCGCCGCAGGCGACAAGGGCGTGCCGACGCTCACCGCGTTCCTGACGCCGGAGACCGGCCGGGCCGTGCGCGAGGAGCACGGGCCCGCCGACGTGGTCGTGGCCAACAACGTCTACGCGCACATCCCCGACATCACCGGCTTCACGGAGGGGTTACGCGCGCTCGTGGCCGACGACGGCGTCGTCGCGATCGAGGTTCAGCACCTGCTCACGCTCATGGAGCTGAACCAGTACGACACGATCTACCACGAGCACTTCCAGTACTACACCGTCGCCTCCGCGCAGCGGGCCCTGGCCAGTGGCGGGCTCACGCTCGTGGACGTCGAACTGCTGCCGACCCACGGCGGCTCCATCCGGCTCTGGGCCCGGCCGCAGGGCGAGCCGTCCGCGCGGGTGGCCGACGTGCTCGCCAGGGAGAAGGCGGCGGGACTGCACGAACTGTCCGGCTACGCCGACTTCGCGGCCCGGGTCGCGAAGGTCCGCCGCGACCTGCTGCGCTTCCTCGTGGACGCTGCCGACGCGGGCAAGACCGTCGTCGGGTACGGCGCCCCGGGCAAGGGCAACACTCTGCTCAACCACTGCGGCATCCGCCCCGACCTGCTCGCCTACACCGTGGACCGCAACCCGTACAAGCACGGCAGGTTCACCCCCGGCACCCGGATCCCGATCCTGGCGCCGGAGGCCATCGGGAGAGACCGGCCGGACTACGTGCTCGTGCTGCCGTGGAACCTGCGCGCCGAGCTCACCGAGCAGCTCTCCTACGTCCGCGAGTGGGGCGGCCGCCTGGTCTTCCCCATCCCCGAGTTGGAGGTGGACGAGTGAAGGTCGTGCTGTTCTGCGGCGGGCGCGGCACCCGGATGCGCAGCGAGGGACCGGGCGGCGACCTCCCCAAGCCCATGCAGACGGTCGGGCCGAGGCCGCTGCTGTGGCATGTGATGCGCTACTACGCTCACTTCGGGCACAAGGAGTTCATCCTGTGCCTCGGTTACGGCGCCCAGCACATCAAGGACTTCTTCCTCACCTACCAGTTCGCCCTGCGCGACGGCCGCGTCGAGATGATGGAGACCGACATCTCCGACTGGGAGATATCGCTCGTCGACACCGGCCTCGACTCGCCCATCGGCGAACGGCTGCGCCGGGTGCGCGACCGGCTCGACGGCGAGGAGGTCTTCCTGGCCAACTACGCCGACGTGCTCACCGACGCGCCGCTGCCCGACATCGTGGACCGTTTCACGGCCTCGGACGCGGGCGCCTCGATGATGGTGGTGCCGCCCACCGTGAACACCTTCCACGTCATCGAGACCGACGAGAACGGGCGCGTCGGCGGCATCACCCCGGTCAGCGATATGCCGCTCTGGATCAACGGCGGCTTCTTCGTGCTCAGGCAGGAGATCTTCGACCATCTCCCGGAGGGCGGCGACCTGGTCGCGGACGGCTGCGCCCGGCTGGCCAAGGACGGCCGCCTGCTCGCCTACCGCCACCGCGGCTACTGGCGGCCCAGCGACACCGTCAACCAGCGGCTCGAACTCGACCGCTCCTGGAACGCCGGCGACCGGCCGTGGGCGCTGTGGGAAAGATGATCACACTGCGGCCGCAGCGGGTGCGGCGGATCGTGGCGCTCGGCGCGCACTGCGACGACCTGGCGATCGGCGCCGGAGCCACCCTGCTCACACTCGGCGCCGTCCGCGTTGACGTCCTCGTCCTGTCCGGCGGCGGCACCGCCAGGGAGGACGAGGAGCGGGCCGCGCTCAAGGCGTTCTGCCCGGAGGCCGACCTGCGCGTGAGCGTCCTCGACCTGCCCGACGGGCGGCTGCCCGCCCACTGGGAACGGGCCAAGGACGCTCTCACGGACCTGCGTGCCGACACCGACCCCGACCTGATCATCACGCCGTGGACGGGCGATGCCCACCAGGACCACCGGGGCCTGGCCACCCTGGTGCCGACGGTGTTCAGAGACCACCTGACACTCGGCTACGAGATCGTCAAATGGGACGGCGACCTCGGCCGCCCCTCCGTCTACCAGCGGGTTCCCGACGCGATCGCCGAGCGGAAGGTCGAACTGCTCCACCTGCACTACCCCTCGCAGCGGCACCGGCCCTGGTACGACCGCGAGGCGTTCCTCGGCCTGATGCGGATCAGGGGCATCGAATGCGGCGCGCGCTACGCCGAGGGCTTCCACGTGAACAAGCTGACCATCGACCTGGCCGGAGGCTGACGAATGCGGGTACTTCTGACGGGGCACCAAGGGTATCTGGGCACCGTGATGGCCCCGGCGTTACGCGCGGCCGGGCACCGCGTGAGCGGGCTGGACTCCGGATTGTTCGCCGACTGCGTGCTCGGTCCCGCGCCGCAGGACCCGCCCGGCCACCTCGTGGACCTCAGGGACGTACCGGCTGAGGTGCTCACCGGCGTGGACGCGGTGATCCACCTGGCGGCCCTGTCGAACGACCCGCTCGGGTCGCTCGCGCCCGACCTGACCTACGACATCAACCACCACGCGGCCGTACGGCTGGCCCGCCTGGCCAAGGACGCCGGCGTCGGCAGGTTCCTGTACGCCTCCACCTGCTCGGTCTACGGCGCCTCCGGCGGCGACGGCCTGGTGGACGAGGACGCGCCGCTCAAGCCCGTCACCCCGTACGCCGAGTCGAAGGTGCGCGTCGAGGACGACCTGAGCGCGCTCGCCGACTCCGGGTTCTCGCCCGTCTACCTGCGCAACGCCACCGCCTTCGGCTTCTCGCCGAGACTGCGGGCCGACATCGTGCTGAACAACCTGGTCGGCCACGCCGTCCTCACCGGCGAGGTCCGGGTCCTGTCGGACGGGACGCCGTGGCGGCCGCTGGTGCACGCGCTGGACATCGCCCAGGCGTTCACGCTGGCGCTGGCCGCGCCGCGCGAGGCCGTCCACGACCGCGCCTTCAACGTCGGCACCGAGCGCAACAACGTCACCGTCGCCGAGATCGCGCAGGCGGTGGCCGCCGCCGTGCCCGGCTCCCGGCTGGTGATCACCGGCGAGGCGGGCAACGACCCGCGCTCCTACCGGGTGGACTTCTCCCGGATCAGGCAGGCGCTGCCCGGCTACGAGGCCACCTGGACGGTCGCGGCGGGCGCGGCCGAACTCGTGGCCGCCTACGAGCGGCACGGGCTGGACAAGCACGCCTTCGAGCGCCGTTTCACCCGCCTGGCGCGGCTGGCCGACCGGCAGGGCGCGGGCACGGTCGACGCCACCCTGCGGCCGTGAAGGACCTGGTCGAGCGGCTGTATCCGATCTGCCGCAGCATCACGGGCGACGGCGTCAGGCAGACGCTGGCGATCATCGGCGAGCACCTGCCGCTCCGCGTGCACGAGGTGCCCACCGGGACACAGGTCCTCGACTGGACCGTGCCCAGGGAGTGGAACATCCGCGACGCCTGGATCAAGGACGCGGCCGGGCGCAAGGTCGTCGACTTCCAGGAGCTCAACCTGCACGTGGTCGGCTACAGCGTGCCGGTCAGCGGCACGTTCACGCTGGAGGAACTGCGGCCGAGGCTGCACGCGCTGCCGGGGGCGGTGCCGTACCGGACCAGCTACTACGCCGAGACGTGGGGGTTCTGCCTGACCCAGGAGACGCTCGACGGGCTGGCCGAGGGGCCGTACGAGGTGCTGGTCGACTCGACCCTCGAAGCCGGGCACCTGACCTACGGCGAGCACGTCGTACCGGGGCGCGGTGAGGAGGAGGTGCTGATCTCCTGCCACGTCTGTCACCCGTCGCTGGCCAACGACAACCTGGCGGGGATCGCGGTGGCGGTCGAGCTGGCCCGGTGGCTGGCCGGGCGCGGCGAACTGCGCCACACCTACCGGTTCGTGTTCGCGCCGGGGACGATCGGCGCGATCACCTGGCTGGCCCGCAACCGCGACCGCGTCGCGGCTGTCAGGCACGGGCTGACGCTGGCCTGCGCGGGCGACCCCGGCCCGCTCACCTACAAGCGCAGCAGGCGCGGCGACGCCGAGATCGACCGGGCGGCCGCGCACGTCGTCGGCGACCGGGTGCTGGACTTCACGCCCTACGGCTACGACGAGCGGCAGTACTGCTCGCCCGGCTTCGACCTGCCCGTCGGCAGCCTCACCAGGACGCCGTACGCGGGCTACCCGGAGTACCACACCTCCGGCGACAACCCGGGCTTCGTCACCGAGGCCGCGATGGCCGACACCCTGCACGCCCTCCAGCGCGTCGTCGAGATCCTGGAGGGCAACCGTACCTACCTCAACCTCAGCCCCTACGGCGAGCCGCACCTGGGCCGACGCGGCCTGTACGGCTCGCTCGGCGGAAGGAGTGACACACAGGAGACCCAGCTCGCGATGTTGTGGGTGCTGAACCTCTCCGACGGCGAGCACAGCCTGCTCGACATCGCAGAGCGCGCCCAACTGCCGTTCACCACGGTGGCCGAGGCCGCCGCCGCCCTGCACGAAGCGGGACTTGTGAAGGAGAGAGCGTGATGGAGCTCCGGGTCGGGGACCTGGTGGAAGTTCGGAGCGAAGAGGAGATCCTGGCCACTCTGGACGAGCGAGGTGAGCTCGACAGCCTGCCGTTCATGCCGGAGATGCTCAGGTTCTGCGGGCAGCGCATGACCGTGCACAAGGTGGCGCACAAGCTGTGCGACACGATCAGCAAGGGCCGGATGCGCCGCATGGACAGCGCCGTCCACCTGACCGGCGCCCGCTGCGACGGCGGCGCCCACGGCGGCTGCGGCACGGCCTGCTCCCTGTACTGGAAGCACGCCTGGCTGAAGAAGGTCACGCCGGGCGAGCCCGCCGGGCTGGTCAGACCGGCGCAGAAGCTGCTGCCGCTGCTGGAGTCCAACACGCTGAAGTCGCCGCAGCGCTACTCCTGCCAGGCCACCGAACTGCTGCGGGCCGCGCCCACCTGCGTGCGCTTCAGCGACGTCGGCCAGTACGTCACCGACGTCCGCTCCGGCAACGCGGGCGTGCTGAAGACCGGCCGCTCGATCGTCGTCGGCCTGTTCAACCACTGGCAGCGCGTGTCGCGGCGGCTGCCCGGCTGGCTGCGCATCAGGAACGGCATCAACTGGGGCTTCGTCCCCGGCGGGCCGCACAAGCGCACCCCGACCGGCTCGCTCGGCCTCCAGCCCGGCGACCTGGTACGCGTCAGGCCCAAGGCGGAGATCATCGCCACCCTCGACGGAGAGCGCCACAACCGGGGGCTCGGTTTCGAGGAGGAGATGGCCAGGCACTGCGGCCGGGTCACCCGGGTCCGCTCACGCGTGGACGTCTGCGTGGACGAGGTCACCGGCGAACTGCTCACCATGAAGACCCCGTGCATCACCTTGGAGGACGTGGTGTGCGCGGGTGCTTACAGCGCCAACTGTCCCAGGGAGTTCGTCCCGTTCTGGCGGGAGATCTGGCTGGAACGTGTACCAGAGAGCGAGAACCATCCGTGACTGACATCGGTCAGCAGGCAGGACGCGGGCTGCGCTGGGGCCTGATCGGCAACCTGATCACCAGGGCCGGCTCGTTCACCATGGGGCTGATCCTGGCCCGCCTGCTGACACCCGAGGACTTCGGCCTGTTCGCGGTGGCGATGGCCGCCACCGCGTTCACCATGACGGTCAAGGACCTCGGCATCATGGCCGCCGTCGTGCAGTGGCGCGGCAAGCTGGAGGAGGTCACGCCGACGGCGACGCTGCTGTCGTTCGTGTCGGCGATCCTGCTCTACGGCGTCTTCTGGGTCGCCGCCCCCTACTACGCCGCGGCCTCCGGCGCCCCCGAGGCGACCGGTGTCGTGCGGCTGCTGACCTCGGTCATCCTCGTCGAGGCGTTCACCGCGGTCCGCAGCGCGGCCATGCTGCGCCGCTTCGAGCAGGACAAGCTGACCACGGCCATCGCCATCGGCTTCGTCGCCAACGCCGCCGTCGCGATCAGCCTGGCCCGCGCCGGAGCGGGAGCCTACAGCTTCGCCTGGGGGCAGGTCGTCGCCGCCGTCGTCACCGGCGTGATCGTCTTCTTCTGGGCCCGGATACCCGGCCGGATCGCCTTCGACCGGCCGGTAGCGGCCCGGCTCATCAGGTTCGGCCTGCCGTCGGCCGCCGGGGTCGGCCTGGAGAGCGTGCTGCTCAACGCCGGGTACATCGTCGTCGGCGCGGTCATGGGACCCGACTGGCTCGGCTTCTTCCTGCTCGCCTTCAACGTGTCGAGCTGGGTGCCCGGCCTGATCGGCAACGCCATCAGGAACGTGGCCATCCCCGGCTTCTCGCGCCTGGCCGAGCAGGGCGGCGCGAGCCTGTCGGACGGCGTGCGCCGCGCCGCGCCGCTGCTGCTCGCCGCGATCCTGCCGTTCGCCGTCGTCATGGCCATCCTCGCGCACCCGCTGGTGGACTTCCTGTACGGCGACAAATGGAGCCAGTCGGCCGGGGTGCTGCGCTGGCTGGCCGTCGTCATGGTGGTCAGGATGCTCGTCGCGCTCGCCTACGACATCCTCACCGCGCAGGGTGCCACCAAGGCGACCGTCTGGATGAACCTCGGCCACGCCGTCGTCCTGCTGCCCGCGCTGGTCGCCGGGGCGCACCTCGACGGCATCAGGGGCGCCGCGATCGGCCAGGCCACGGCCTCCGTGCTGGCCGCGCTCCCGCTCGCCGTGTTCTTCCTGCGCCGGGCCGGGGTCGATCTGTCCGGCATCGCGCCGTCGCTGCTGCGTCCGCTCGTCGGCGCCGTGCTCGCCGTCGCCACCGCCTTCGCGATCGAACGCCTGGTGACCGCCGCCCCCCTGGTCGAGCTGCTGGCCGCGGGCGGCCCGGCCATGCTCGTCTACGCCCTCGTCGTTGGAAGGAGTCTGTATGACCGTCACCATCGGTCTGCCGGTCTATAACGGTGGCGCCCACGTCGGCGACACCATCCGCTCGATCCTCGCCCAGGACCACACGGATCTGCGGCTCGTCGTGTGCGACAACGCCTCCACCGACGACACGCAGGAGATCTGCCGCGCCTTCGCCGAGGCCGACGACCGGGTCCTCTACCACCGGCAGCCGCGCAACCTCGGCACCATCCCCAACTTCATGACCGCGCTCGAACTGGCGGAGGGGAAGTACTTCCGGTGGATCGGCGACGACGACCGACTGGAGCCCCACTACGTCTCCAGGGTGCTGCAGGAGTTCGACAAGGACCCCCGGCTCATCCTCGTCACCAACCAGACCGCCTACACGACCGACGGCGTCACCACCACCGACCGCTACGAACGCACCGACCTCGGATCCGACGACCCGCTCATCCGCTTCCGCGAGATGCTGCGCCTGCTGACGGAGAGCTACACGCTGATCGACCCGCTCTACGGCCTGATGCGCCGCGACGTGGCCGTCACCATCCCGCGCCCCGTCCTGGTGCGCGAGGACGAGCTGGCCGCCGCCCGCTACGCGCTCGCCGGGCCGTGGTCGCACGTCAACGAGGTGCTGTCGGCGCGGTTCTGGGTTCCGGCGAGCATGGTGAAGATGTCCAGACGGCACGAGCTGGCGGCCTGGCGGGGCTACTTCGCCAACGCCATCCTCACCCGCGAACTGCTGCGCGCCGCCGACGAGGCCGGGCTCGACCCCGAGCGCCGCAGGCTCGCCAGGGTGGCCGTCTACCGGCACTACGCGACGCGGCAGCGGATGCTGGTGCGGCGCCGTACGCGCCGGATCGTGAAGCTGATCCCCGGGCTGTAACACCGCGCGGTGATCCGGCGATACAGGCAATCAGCAGGGCGCCCCGAAGCGGCGACCCGGTGCGAGGGACCGGCTGCGATCGGTTACCTCTGTAACGACTTGTCCTTTTGGAACGATGAAACCCCGGTGAGGGCCAGCGTCCCGGGCACTGAGGGGGAGACCGGCACGTGAATTTCTGGAAGGCACTTCTGCGTCTCCTCCGCAGGAAGAAGGTCGGTATCCCGGCCGGCCTGTTAGCCGTCGGCGTGGCCGCCGCGGCCTTCGCCGTCATCCCGGTCCGCCACACGGCCAGCACCATCATGATGGTCTCGCCGCCGGTCAACGGCGGCGTCGTCAACCGGAACGCCGGCAACCCGGGCGGCGGCGGCAACCCGCTGCTCATCCAGACCGAGGGGCTCAGCACCGCCGTCGCCACGCTCGTGCTCGCGCTGAGCGTCGAGGAGACCAGGGCCGAACTCGGCGCCCCCAAGGACGGGCCCACCGAACTCGTCGTCAACGACGGAGCCTCCAGCCCGCAGCTCATCGGCATGGACGGGCCCTTCGTGTACGTCGAGGCCACCAGCACCTCCGCCAAGAGCGCCGCCGACGTGGTCGCCCGCGCCCGCGACCGGCTCATTCTCGAACTCGACGACCGCCAGCGCGAACTCGGCGCCCCGACCGCGACGTACGTGGTGCTCATGGACGTCGTCCCGCCCACCGCGCCGGAGGCGGACCACAGCGACAGGCTCATGGGCGCCGCCACCGGACTGGTGCTCGCGATGTTCCTCGGGCTCAGCGTCGTCTACGGCCTCGAACGGCGGCGCGCCGCGAGGCGTCCGGCGGAACCGAGGCCCGCACCCGAGCTGAAACCGCTGGAGCCGCCGACGCCCTCGGCGTCCTCGGTGCTCCCGGCGTCTTCGACGCCTTCGACGTCTTCCGGGGCTTCGACGGCTTCGACGGCTTCGGTGTCTTCGGCGTCCGAGGCGAAGCAGCCGGAGCCGGCCGAGGACGACATGCCGACCGACTCCTTCCCGGCCGTGGCGGCGGACGACGAGAGCGCCGCCCGGGAACACAGCGGCTGACATGGACTTCTGGAGCACGGTCGGGGTCCTGTTCCGCCGCTGGTACGTGGTGCTTCCGGCGTTCCTGCTGGCGGCGGGCGCGTCTCTGATGGTCTACCGTACGGTCCCCGTCCAATACACCTCGCACGCCGTCATCGCCCTCACACTGCCCAAGAACGGCGGCGTGCTGCCGTACAACCCGAAGGTCGCCAACCCCGAGCTCAACCCGCTGATCGTCACCGAGCGCGGGCTGACGGCGGCGGCCTCGATCCTCATCGCCGCGCTCAACTCGCCCGAGGTCGCCACGTCGCTGGGCGCCCCTCCGGGCGGTGAGGTCGAGCTCAGCGTCAACAACGGCAGCAGCAACCTGGAGGCGATGGCCAACGGCCCGCTCGTGTACGTGGACGCCAAGACGCCCTCGCCCGAGCTGTCGCTGGAGCTGGTCACCAAGGTCGTCGCGCGGGCCCGGGTGGAGCTGCGTGAACGGGAGCGGCAGGTGGCCGCGCCGCCCGAGACGTACATCGTGGTCACCGACGTGGTGGCGCCGACGGCGCCGGAGCCGCTGCTGGCCCGCCGCTCGCGCGCGCTCGTCGTGACGCTGGCGCTCGGCGGGATGGCGGCGCTGACGGCGGGCTACGCGGTGGAGAGCTTCGCCGTGGCCCGCCGCACCAGGCGGACGGCCGGGCCGAAGACGGCAGGGGCCGCGCCGGTGCGAGAACGGGTGTCGTGATGGCGGTCGAGTTCCGGCCCGTCCTCAACGGGCACCGCTACCCGCGCGTGGTCGGCATCGACGGCGCACCGGCGGGCGCCCGCGCCGACGGCGCCACCATCGCCGTGCTGTACATCCTGATCCTGCTGTGCACCCCGGCGGCGCTGATCGTGCGCGGGCTGCCGCTGTCGGTGACGCCCGCCGCCGTCCTGGGCTTCTTCGGCCTGGTCATGTGGATGCTGACGCACTTCACGGGCAACCTCGGCGTGGCCAAGGGCCGCAACATGGCCCGCACCGGCCTGTTCCTGTTCCTGACCGTGAATCTGACCGCCTACGGCTACGGCACCTACCACTGGCTGCCGTCGGACGAGCTGAACATGGCCGATCAGCTGCTGTTCCTGACGCTCGCCAACCTGGGCATCGGCCTGCTGGTGTGCGACGGGGTGCGCGGCATCGACCGGCTCAACACGGTGCTGAAGGCGGCCGTGGTCGGCGGCGCGATCATCGGGGTGGTCGGCGCGATCCAGTTCGTCACCGGCTTCGACGTCACCCGCTACATGGTGCTGCCGGGCCTGCGGCTGAGCTGGGAGGACCTGTACGTCTTCGAGCGCGGCACGGTCCGCCGGGTGTCGGCGACGACCGCGCACCCGATCGAGTTCGGCGTGGTGTGCGCGATGCTGCTGCCGCTGGCCGCCCATTACGCGATGCGCGCGAAGACGCTGGGCGAGCCGTTCCTGCGCTGGTGGGCGTGCACGGCGCTGATCGGCGCCGGGCTGATGTTCTCGGTGTCGCGCTCGGCGGTGCTCAGCCTGATCGTGATCGGCGCCGTGCTGGTGTCCGGCTGGACGTGGCGGCGGCGGCTGCGCGCGCTGGGGCTGCTGCTGGCCTTCCTGGTGGTGATGCGGGTGGCGGTGCCCGGCCTGCTCGGCACCTTCGTCGGCCTGTTCACCAACTTCTTCACCGACTCCAGCGTGCAGTACCGCACCCACGACTACGACCTCGCCTTCGCCGAGATCGGCGAGCACCTGTGGCTGGGTCGCGCCTCGGGCACCTGGTACGCGCCCAAGTACCAGGTCTTCGACAACCAGTTCATCCAGTCGGCGATCGACACCGGGCTGATCGGCGCGGCGGTCTACGTGCTGATGCTGGCGCTGGCGGCGGCGGCCGGGCTACGGGCGCGCAGACTGAGCACCGATCCGCACGTGCGCGACCTCGGCCTGACGCTGGGCGGGGTGATGCTGGCCCCGATCGTCGCCTCCGCCACCTTCGACCTGCTGTCGTTCGCGACGGTGACCGGCCTGGCGTTCCTGCTGATCGGGGCGGCGGGGGCGCTGCTGCGTACGGCCCGCGAGGCTCAGCCCATGCAGGGCAGCGGTCCTGCCTCCCCGGTGACGACGTAATTGGAGTCGATGGTGACGAGCCTGTTGTCCCGCCAGTCGATCCTGGCGCACTCGGCCTCGACGGGCCGGTAGTCCCAGGTGCCGTCGACCAGGAGGTTGTTGCGGAAGACAGCGTGTCCCGCGATCTCCCAGAGCTGGATGCTGAAGGTGCCGCCCATGACCAGGTTGTTGGTCATGGTGACGTTGGCGGCGCGCGGGCTCTGCCCGCGCGGGAAGAAGATCGGCGCGTTGTGGTCGGGCACGTCGCGCTGGTCGATCGTGTTGTGGTCGAAGACCAGGTTGCGGCCGGCGGTGTAGCCCTGGATGCCGTCGGAGTGGTCCTTGGGGTTGGAGCAGAGGTCGATGAAGCTGTCCATCACCACGATGTCGTCGCCGGCGTCGCGGATGCCGTCGCCGTGGTTGCGGACGTGCACGCGGACGGCGGTGTACTCGCCGTCGCCGATCGCGGGCAGGCTGTCGCAGCCCTGCTCGGGCCCGACGGTGCTGTCGGCGATGGTGAAGCGCTTGTGCTTCCTGTCCTTCTCGTTGAGGATGCGGCCCTCGATCACGCTGTTGGTGATGACCACGTCGTCGGCCAGCACCACCAGGTCGCCCTTGATGCGCAGGCCGTCGAGGCGGCGGCCGGGCAGGTCCACCCGGTACGAGTTGCCGTCGTTGAGCACGGTCTCCTTGAGCCGGACGCCGGGCGGCGCCCCCGTGCAGGCGGGCGTGGGGTGGTCGGGGCAGGTACGGCCGTCGGGCGCGACGACGGGGCGTTTGCCCACGGGGACGGCGGTGGTCGTGGGCCGGGGCGTCGGGTACGGCTTGCCCGGCGCGGGCGGGCTCGGGAGGCCGGGCCCCGCCGTGACGGTGACCGTGGCGGTGACGGTCGGGGCCGGGGTGCCGGACACGCAGGCCGTGACCACGAGTGAGGCGCCCACCGCCGCAAGGCCCCTGAGAAAGGCTCGCATCGTCGTCGCTCCTTCAGGTGAGGCGGCCGAGCAGGCCCGCCCACGAGCCCGCGCCCAGGTCGCGGGCGCTGACGGAGGTCGGGGGCAGCGGCCAGGCCAGGCCGAGGTCCGCGTCGTCGTAGCGCACCGACAGATCCTCCTCGGGATCGTGCTCCCTGTCGATGCGGTAGCAGACGTCGGTCTGCCCGGTCAGCGCCTGGAAGCCGTGCAGGAACCCCGGTGGCACGTACAGGGTCGCGAAGCTCGTGTCGTCGAGCGTGAACGCCTGGCTGCGGCCGAAGGTGGGGGAGCCGGGCCGGATGTCGACCAGCACGTCGTGGACCGCTCCGCGGGCGCACCGTACCAGTTTGGCCTCTCCCCGCCCGGAGCGTCCGTGCATGCCGCGGATGGTGCCGAGGCGCGAGCGCGACTGGCTGTCCTGCACGAAGGCGGCTGCGTCGAGACCGTGCTCGGCCGCGAGGGCGGCGTCGAAGGTGCGGGTGAACAGCCCGCGATCGTCATGGTGGGGCGTGGGGACGAACAGCAGGACCCCGTCCAGCCGTGTCTGCTCGACTTTCATGCTCGGCCTTTCGAAGGGAGCGACAGATGGATGCGGTCGCCGGCGTCGTCATCCCCGCGCACAACGAGGAGAGCGTCATCGCGGCGGGCCTGGCCCGGCTGCTCGCAGGGGCGGCGGCGGGCGAGTTCGAGGTGATCGTGGTGGCCAACGCCTGCACGGACGCGACCGCCGCCGTAGCGGCGCGGGCCGGGGTGCGGGTGCTGGAGACGCCCGTGCCGGGCAAGGCGCACGCGCTGCGGCTCGGCGACGCGGCCTGCGGCGTCTTCCCGCGCGTGTACGCCGACGCCGACGTGGGCCTCGACGCGGGCTCGGTGCGCGCGCTGGCGGCCGAGCTGGCCCGGCCGGGCGTGCTCGCGGCCGCGCCCCGGCCGGTGTGGGACCTGTCGGGCGCCACCTGGGTGGCCAGGCGCGTGCACCGGGTGCACGACGCGCTCGTGGGCCCGCACCGGGCGCTGGCCGGGGTCGGCGTGTACGCGCTGGGCGCGGAGGGGCACGCGCGGGTCTTCCCGTTGCCCGACGTGCTGTCCGACGACGGCTACGTGCACGCGAGCTTCGCGTCGGGCGAGCGCGCGGTCGTGGACGGTGCGACCTCGGTGGTGCGCCCCGCCCGCACGGTCCGCGCCCATCTGCGCCGCCGGGTGCGGGTACGGCTCGGCAACCGCCAGCTCGCCGAGCTGGGCAGGCCGGTCAACGCGGTGCCGCTGCGGCTCGGCGACCTCGCCGCGCTGCTGCGCGCCCGCCGCGTGAGCGGGCCGGCGGCCGCCTGCTACCTGTCCGTCCTGCTCGCCGACCGGATCCTCACCGGGGTACGGCGCGGCCGACCGGCGAACTGGGGTACGGACACGAGTAGCCGCTGAGCTCATGGGCGGGCGACGGCGGCCTCGTAGGCGGCGAGGAGCGCGGTCCTTGAGTTGGTCCACGACAGCGGCCCGGACACCCGGGCCTGCCCGATCTCGCCCATCCTGCGGCGTTCCTCGGGGTCGTCCAGCAGCAGCCCGACGAGCTTGGCGAACTCCGACTCGTCGTTGGGCGGCGCGTACCAGGCCGCCTCGCCCGCCGACACCCTGGCCTCGCGCAGGTCGAAGGAGACGATCGGCCGGGCCATCGCCATGTACTCCATGATCTTGTTCATCGTGGAGACGTCGTTGAGCGGGTTGAGCGGGTCGGGCGCGAGACACACGTCGGCCGTGGACAGGTAGCGCAGCAGGTCGGCGTCGGGGATGCGGCCGGTGAACTCCACCACGTCGTCCAGGCGCAGCGAGCGGGAGAGGGCGCGCATCGACTCGAAGGTGTCGCCGCCGCCGACGAAGACCGCGTGCCAGTCGGTGCGGCCCTGCTCGTCGCGGAGCTTGGCGAGCGCCCGCAGCGCGTAGTCGACGCCGTCCTGCGGCCCCATCACGCCGAGATAGCACAGCATGTACGGTTTCCCGCGCTTGAGTTCGGGTTCCGGCGGCACCTGGTGGAACCGTTCGACGACGGGGGCGCTGCGGACCACGAAGACGTCCTCGGGCCGTTTGCGGCCCCGGCTGAGCGCGACCCGCCGGTAGGACTCGTTGGTGGCGATGACCACGTCGGCCTGCCGGTAGGTGGCCCGTTCGAGCCGGCAGACGAGCCGGTAGAGGAAGTCCTTCCCCCTCCCGAACCGGGACAGGTAGAGCTCGGGGATCAGATCATGCTGATCAAAGATGTACCGCGCTTTAGGCCGAAATTTCGCCACTAAGTGGAAAAAGTCGGGTGGGTTGCAGCCGTGGATCACGTCCACCGGCCCCACCCGCCGGGCCAGCCGGAACGTGTGCCAGAGCGCGGTGCCGTACTCACGCAGGTAGCCGAGCGGCCCGCCCGTCGCCGCCCGCAGCGGATAGCGGTGGATGGCGATGCCGTCCACCAGCGCGAACGGCTCGGTGTCCTGCTTGGTGCCCTGCGGGCAGATCACGTGCACCTCCCACCCCGCCTCGCGCAGGGTGGTGCTCTCCTGCCAGACCCGCCTGTCCATCGGCACGGACAGGTTCTCGACGAGGATCAGCGCTCTCCTACCAGCCAAGGCCCACGTATCCCGGTCGGGCCCGGCGCTGCTCGGCGTCGGGCAGGCGGACGAGGTCGATCACCGTACGGTCCCCCGCACGCCCCAGCGCGGCCAGCACCTCCGCGTCCGCGCAGCCGACCACGCACACCTCGGCGTGGTCGAGCACGTCGGCGGCCGAGGCGCTGAGCAGGTCGGCCAGGTGCGGCAGCCGCTGTTCCATGTAGGCCCGGTTGGCGCCCATCAGCCGCGACAGGCTCACGTTGGCGTCGTAGATGCGCAGGTCGTAGCCCTTGCCGAGGAGCCGTTCCGCCAGTTCGACCAGCGGGCTCTCGCGTAGGTCGTCGGTGCCGGGCTTGAACGACAGCCCGAACAGCCCGATCCGGCGCCGGTCGGCGGCCATGACCAGGTCGAGCGCCCGTTGGAGGTGCGCCTCGTTGGCCGGGAGCACGTGCGACAGCAGCGGCACGGAGACGTCGGCGCGGCGGGCGGCGTAGACGAGGCCGCGCAGGTCCTTGGGCAGGCAGGAGCCGCCGAAGGCGAAGCCGGGGCGCAGGTAGGCGGGGGAGACGTTGAGTTTGCGGTCGGCCAGGAAGACGTCCATGACCTCGTGGGAGTCGATGCCGAGAGCCCGGGACACGGCCCCGATCTCGTTGGCGAAGCCGATCTTCACCGCGTGGAACGCGTTGTCGGCGTATTTCGTCATCTCGGCGACGGGGATCGGCACCCGGAACACCTCGCCGGGCAGTCCCTCGTACAGGGCGGCCACCACGTCGCCGCTGGCCCGGTCGATCTCGCCGATCACGGTCTTGGGCGGGTCGAAGAAGTCGCGCACGCTGGTGCCCTCGCGCAGGAACTCCGGGTTGACCGCCACGCCGAAGTCCGCGCCCGCGCGTAAGCCCGACGTCCGCTCCAGGATGGGGATCAGCAGGTCGGCGCAGGTACCCGGGAGCATGGTGCTGCGCAGGACCACCGTGTGCCTGCGTTCGGCGGTGAGGGCCCGCCCGATCTGCTCGGCCACCCGCTCCAGGTAGAGCGTCGAGAGGCTGCCGTTGGCGGCGGACGGCGTGCCCACGCACACCAGCGAGACCTCGCTCGCGGCGACCGCCTCGGCGGCGTCGGTGGTGGCGCGCAGGCGGCCCTCGGCGACCACGCGCAGGGTGAGGTCGCCGATGCGCTCCTCGACGACGGGGGCGCGGCCCTTCGAGACGAGTTCGACCTTGTCCTGGTTGACGTCCACGCCGACGACCTCGTGGCCGAGCGAGGCCAGGCAGGCGGCGGACACGCAGCCGACGTATCCGAGGCCGAACACACTGACCCTCATCTGCCCTCCCCCCGCCCGCCCATGTGACGGATATCGACTAATACGGTTGGAACGTTACGAGTCACGCAAACCTCCGCTTCAGCGCCCGCAGGGCGGGCCTGGCACGCTCCAGCGTCCTGCGCGCCGCCAGCCTGAACGGGTCGCGGGTCACCAGGCCCTGGGCGACCAGCACCTCGCCGGTCTTGGCCCGCCTCTTGTACTCGTCGTCGCCCCGGCCGAAGTCGATCCGCCGGATGCCGAGCGCGGGCGCGGCCTGCACCAGCTCCCGCAGCAGGATCCAGCCGGGCGCGAGCTTGCCGTGCGCCGGGTCGTAGACGGGGAACCACCAGTGCAGCACCCCGCCGGACCGGATGCCGAAATGGGCGGCCAGCAGGTGCTCGCCCGCGTGCAGCGTGGACAGCACCCCCGAGAAGTCCGCCTCCCGCGTACGCAGCAGCCGCCGGAGCAGCCCGGCCCTGCCCGGTGCGGCGAAGTAGTCGGCGGCGCCCGTCGCGGCGTACTGCGCGCGCTTGAGCTCGATCACCCGCGCGAGCACGCCCTCGTCGTCGCTGTCGGCGGCGAACCGCACCGGCCCCAGCTCGCGGCCGGCCTTGGCCGCGCGGCGCCGGGCCTGCCCCATGTTGTCCTTGCCCGCCCGCGAGGCCCGGCCGAGATAGCCGTCCAGGCCGCCGCTCACGTCCACGTACGGCGACACCCGCCGCGAGAGCGTCCACTGCTCGAAGCCGGGCACCCCGTCCACGAGATGGTCGAAGGCGAAGGCGGTGATGCCCCCGCCGAGCAGTTCCAGCGGCTCGAAGGCGGCCCCGGGGGCGAGCAGCGGCCCCTGGAAGTCGGCACCCGGCCAGCCGGCGGGCCGCAGGCACGATCCGTCCCGGTGCACGGCCATCAGCGCCTGCGGCGACACGGCCACGTGCACCGGGCGCCCGCTGGCGTGCACGGCGGCGGCGAAGCCGGGATGGAAGTAGGGGCTGTCGAGCGCCGGGTTGCCCGCGCGGAGCCGGTGCCAGGTGTCCAGGTGCGCGGAGGTCAGCTCGTCGTACGGCAGCAGCCTCATCCCGGCAGGCTCTTCCACCGCAGCGAGGGCCGCAGCAGCCAGGCCACGCACCGCCGTGAGGTGCGCCGTCCGGCCAGCGCCCGCGCGGCCTCGCCCGCCAGCACGATCAGGAAGTAGAGCGTGCCCGCCAGCGGCCCGCGTCGTCTGCGGAACAGCCCGACCTTGTTGACGATCAGCAGCGCGGCCAGCGCCGGGTTGACGGCGGACTCGCCGCCGATGTGCTCGATCACCGAGCAGGGTTCGTACCAGGTGATCCACCCGTGGTCGGCGGCCCGCAGGCAGTACTCGGTCTCCTCGCTGTACAGCAGGAAGGACTCGTCCCACGGACCGAGCTGGGCCAGCATGCGCGCCGACATGCACATGGCGGCGCCGGTCGCCCAGGCCACCCGCCGCGCCACCACGTAGTCGCGCGGGTGGGTGACCAGTTCGCCCAGCGCGCCGATGCGCCCGGCGCGGATCCCGCCGATCACCGCCTCGACCGCCGCCCGCCCGAGTGACGGCATCCGCCGCAGCGAGGGCTGCAGCGAGCCGTCCGGATTGATCATGTATGGCACCGCGATCCCGCGATGCGCCTGCTCGGCCAGCGGCCGGATCGAGCCGGGCCGTAACCGGCAGTCGGGGTTGAGCACGTAGACCGCGTCGAGGCGGTCCAGGTCGAGCGCGGCGATCCCGGCGTTGATCGCGGCGGCGTAGCCCGCGTTGCTCCCGACGTCCACGACCCGCATCGGCAGGCCGTCGGCCTGCTTGGCGAGGACGGGGCTGCCGTCGTGGGAGGCGTTGTCGGCCACGACCACGTCGGTGAGTTCGACCCCCTCGGCGCCCGCCGGGATCGAGGCGAGGCAGCCGGGGAGCACGTCGGCGCTGTTGTAGGTGACGATCACCAGGGCGACCCGCATCAGCGCATCCTCTTGTAGGCGCGGGCGCACAGGTCGCGCACCGGGGTCCTGGTGTGCAGCACGCGCTGGATCCAGGCGTCGTCGAGGTCGTGCTTGAGGCTGGTGCGGGCCTGCAGCCAGGAGCCCGCCCTGGCCCGGCCGCCGTCGCTGGTGTAGGCGCGGGTGACCCCGGCCCGCCTGAGCCGCGCGAGCACTCTGCGGTCGTAGGAACCGAAGGGGATGGCCACCCGTGAGACCCGCTGCCCGGTCATCGCGCCGAGCACCCGGTGGGCCTCGACCAGTTCCTCGCCTGCCTGGGCGGCGTCGAGGGTGCGCCAGTCGCGGTGGGCCCAGCCGTGCGAGCTCACCCGCATCCCGGCGGCCAGCAGTTCGCGCACCCCGTCGGCGTCGAGGCGGCCGGTCTGGCCGAGCAGCCCGGCGAGGACGAAGAACTCGGCGCGCAGTCCGCGCTCCTTCAGCCGGGGCAGGGCGATCTCCACGTCGGAGGCGTTGCCGTCGTCGAAGGTGATCCGTACGTCGGGGCGGCCCGCCACCGCGTCCATGACCCGCTCGAACCGTTCGACGCCGACCCAGGTGAGGTCCTCGCCCGGGTCGAGGCGTCTGCCGGTGTCGCCGATGCCATGGACGGTCAGGTTGACCACTGATTCCGCCACAAGTCCTCCCAGATCGGCCTTAGGTAATCGCCCGGTCCACTCGCCCGTTACATGTGCGTCGTAACGTTCCAAACTGGTCGTCACGCTTTGATCGCAATGAGCGACTTGGTGAGGCCCGCCACCTTTTCCGCGCGCATCGTGGCGGTCGGGAAAAGGAGCCGCATTTCGGCGCGGCCGATCAGCTCGATATCGAGCGCGTCGTGCAGTGCGGCCGTCCAGTCGGGGGAGTTGGTGTGCACCAGCGGCCAGACTCGGTTGATCCGCGCCCTGACGTTCAGGGGGAGGAATTGGTAGAAAGGAAATAGCACATGTGGTTCGACCGGAAAGTAGCGGTAGGGCGTCTGGACCCAGTACCTCCCGGCCAGCGTGTGCACCGCGTCCGCGAAAGCCCGCCGCCGGGCGAAGCCGCCCACGTGCTCGATCACCGCGTTGGAGAAGACCAGGTCGTAGTCGCTGCCCAGGATGCGTTTGGGCAGTTCACAGGCGTCGCCCACCTCGGTTCTGAGCCAGTCGGGCAGGTCCTCGTCGTCATGGGCGAGGTTCACGACGTGCACACTCGCCGGTCGGATCGGTGCCCTCAGCCAGGCCGAGGCCGTGCCGCCGAGGTCGATGACGTGCATCCGGGTCAGGTCCGGAAAAGTCTGTGCGACCCAGTGCCACCGCCGGGCACGGGCCTTTGCCGCGACGGAATTCGGTCCGTCGACGAATAATTGCCGCAAGGGGGAACCCACCGCGTCATCTTCGCCTATGGCGTTCCCCGTTGGAAAGTGGCAGGCCGGTGGTACCGGCCTGCCACTGAGCCTTTATCCCTCTATGTGGTGTTCTGTGTACCACGCCAGGGTGTTCTTGAGCCCTTCCTCCAGCGGCGTCGTAGGCTCCCAGCCGAGCGTCGCCCGGGTGAGCGTCAGGTCGGCGATGTGCGCGTGATCGAGCTGCCGGTCGGGCCGCGCGCCGTACTCGGGTGTGATCGCGGTCCCGGACAACCGGCACAGCAGGTCGATGGTGTCCCTGATCGAGACCCCGGACCCGCAGCCGACGTCGAACAGCCCTCCGGCCGCCCGCTCGCTCTCGGCCGCCGCGACGAACGCGTCGACCACGTCGGTGACGTACACCCAGTCGATCAGCCGGGTGCCGCTGCTCAGCCGGGGCGTCCGGCCGGACAGCAGCTCGGTCACCGCGTACGGCACCAGCTTCGAGGTGTCGCGCTGGCCGGGGCCGTACACCATGGCGATCCTGAGCACCCGCACGTCCACCCCCCACAGGCGGTGGAACAACCGCGCGTACGCGCTGGCCGCGGCCTTGGCCACGGAGTACGGCGAATGCGGCGCCGTGGTGTCGGAACGCGGCTCCTCGACGGAGCCCGCGAGGACGAGCCTGGTCCCGGTGTCCGTCGCGGCGGTCATCAGGTTGACCGCCGCCACCAGGTTGCCGTCGAGCATGGCCCTGACCATGCCCACGTCCCTGATGCCGGTGACCTCGCTGGCCAGGTGGCAGATCAGGTCCGGCCGGACCGCGCCGACCAGGTCGGCGGTGGCCTGCGCGTCACGCAGGTCGCAGCGGTGCCAGATCTCGGCCCCCGACCGCGCCCTGTCCTCGCGGCTCACCGCGTGCACCTCGGCGCCGAGCTGCTCCAGCCGCCGGGTCAGGTGCGCGCCGATGAAACCGGTGGCGCCCGTCACCAGGACCCGGGCGGACTGCCAATGCAGCATGGTGGTATCCCTCCTTCGTGGACAATGCCGGAACTGGGTGGAAGGAGGGAAAGCGGAGGCGCCCTGGGACAGGGCGGCGGATGGCCGGGCCCGTCAGGGTCGGGATCCGGCCCGATCCGGGCCGGTCTGAGCCGCGACGAGCGGCGTGGACGCCGTCTGGAGAGCGCGCGTGCGGCCCGTGGCCGGCGCTCTCGGTGCCGCCGTGCGGTCACGGCCTGCGGCGGGTGCGGGCAGCGCTTGGCCGGGCAGTGCGTAGGAGTCAGGTGCCGGGGAGTGCGCGTGGCCCGGCACGGGTGCCCGGCGCACTCGGACTCGACCGGCGACTCCTCGGACTGCAGATGCACCGGGGCCGCCGCCGAGGCGGCTGCCGGCGGCAGGGCCGCCGAGGGTATGCCGAGGAGCATCGCCGCCAGAAGCAGCACGGCGAACAGCGCGCTTCTGGCAGCCATGGCTGACTCCGCGTCGAGGGGTCGCTACGGAGACATTGTCGGCCCGGCTCAGCCGATGCGCCAGGTGTCTCCGCCGAGCAGGAGTTCGGACAGGTCTCCCGGGCCCTGCCGGTCGACCGCTTCGTCGAGCTGCTCGGCCATGAGCACGTCGTAGGCCGGGCGCTCGACCTGGCGGAACACACCGATCGGCACATGCTCGAAGGCGGGCTCGTCGAGCCTGCTCAGCGCGAAGGCCAGCGAGGGGTCGGGGTTGTGCGCGTCGTGCACCAGGATCTGCTCGTCGCTCACCCCGTCGCGGGCCACCACCTCGATGCCGCCGTTGGCGGCGCGTACGACGGCCTTGCTCGCGCTGGCGATCGGCTGCCCGTGCTCCAGCTTCAGCGTGATGTCGTCGCGGAGGCCGGGGTCCTTGAGCGGCTCGAAGGCGTTGTCGTTGAAGATGTTGCAGTTCTGGTAGATCTCCACCAGCGAGGTGCCCCGGTGCGCGGTCGCCTCGCGCAGCACCGACTGCAGGTGCTTGCGGTCGGAGTCGAGCGTGCGGGCCACGAAGCTCGCCTCGGCGCCGATCGCCAGGGAGATCGGGTTGAACGGCTTGTCCAGCGAGCCCATCGGGGTCGACTTGGTGATCTTGCCGACCTCGGAGGTGGGGGAGTACTGGCCCTTGGTCAGACCGTAGATCCTGTTGTTGAACAGCAGGATGTTGAGGTTGACGTTGCGGCGCAGCGCGTGGATGAGGTGGTTGCCGCCGATCGACAGCGCGTCGCCGTCACCGGTGATCACCCACACCGACAGGTCGGGCCGGCTGGCCGCGAGGCCCGTGGCGATCGCGGGCGCACGGCCGTGGATCGAGTGGAAACCGTAGGTGTTCAGGTAGTACGGGAAGCGCGAGGAGCAGCCGATGCCCGAGACGAACACGATGTTCTCGCGCCGCAGCCCGAGTTCGGGCAGGAAGCTCTGGACGGCCGCCAGGATGGCGTAGTCGCCGCACCCGGGGCACCAGCGCACCTCCTGGTCGGACTTGAAGTCCTTCAGCGACTGCTTGGCGTCGGCCTTGGGGATGAGGCTCAGACCCTTGCCGTTGACCAGCTCAGACACCCTGTTCACCACCGTCGATAACGTCCTGGATGACTCCGGCCAGCTCCTCGGCCTTGAACGGGAGCCCGCGCACACGGTTGTAGCTGATGATGTCGACCAGGAACCGGGCCCGCAGCAGCAGCGCGAGCTGGCCCAGGTTGATCTCCGGCAGCAGCACCTTGTCGTACTTCTTCAGGACCTCGCCGGTGTTGGCGGGCAGCGGGTTCAGGTGCCGCAGGTGCGCCTGCGCGACCTTGCCGCCGCTCTTCCTGATGCGGCGCACGGCCGCCGCGATCGGCCCGTACGTCGAGCCCCACCCGAGCACCAGCACGCCGGCGTCGCCGGTCGGGTCGTCGACCTCCAGGGCGGGCACGTCGATGCCGTCGATCTTGGCCTGGCGCAGCCTGACCATGTGGTCGTGGTTGCCCGGGTCGTAGGAGATGTTGCCGCTGCCGTCAGCCTTCTCGATGCCGCCGATGCGGTGTTCGAGCCCGGCGGTGCCGGGGACCGCCCACGGCCGGGCCAGGGTCTCGGTGTCCCGCTGGTACGGCTGGAACTCCTCGCCGGTCGGGACCGCGAACTCGGTGGAGATGTCGGGCAACTCGTCGATCTCGGGCAGCCGCCACGGCTCGGAGCCGTTGGCGAGGTAACCGTCGGACAGCAGGTAGACCGGGGTGCGGTACTTCACCGCGATGCGGGCGGCCTCGATGGCCGCGTCGAAGCAGTCGCTCGGCGTGCTCGGCGCCACGATCGGCACCGGCGACTCGCCGTTGCGGCCGAACATCGCCATCAGCAGGTCGGTCTGCTCGGTCTTGGTCGGCATGCCCGTGGACGGGCCCGCCCGCTGCACGTCGACCAGGATCAGCGGCAGTTCGGTCATCACCGCGAGGCCGACGGTCTCGCCCTTCAGCACCACGCCGGGGCCGCTGGTCGTGGTCACGCCCAGCGAGCCGCCGAAGGCCGCGCCGAGCGCGGCGCCGACGCCCGCGATCTCGTCCTCGGCCTGGAAGGTGCGCACGCCGAACCGCTTGTGCTTGGACAGCTCGTGGAGGATGTCGGAGGCGGGCGTGATCGGGTACGAGCCCAGGAACAGCGGCAGCTTCGACTGCACGCTCGCCGCGATCAGGCCGTAGGCGAGCGCCTGGTTGCCCGAGATGTTGCGGTAGACGCCGGGGGCCAGCTTGGCGGGCTTGATCTCGTAGGAGACCGAGAACGACTCGGTCGTCTCGCCGTAGTTCCAGCCCGCCTGGAAGGCCGCGATGTTGGCCTTGGCGATCTCGGGCTTCTTGGCGAACTTCTGTTCGAGGAAGGAGATCGTGTGCTCGGTCGGCCGGTGGTAGAGCCACGACAGCAGGCCGAGGGCGAACATGTTCTTGGAGCGCTCGGCGTCCTTCTTCGACAGGTCGAAGCCTTCGAGGGACCTGACCGTCAGCGAGGTCAGCGGCACCGCGTGCACCCGCCACTCCGCCAGAGTGTCGTCCTCCAAGGGGTTGCCGTCGTAGCCGACCTTCTGCAGGTTGCGCTTGGTGAACTCGTCGGTGTTGGCGATGATGTCGGCGCCGCGCGGCAGGTCGCCGAGGTTGGCCTTCAGCGCCGCCGGGTTCATCGCGACCAGCACGTTGGGGGCGTCGCCCGGGGTGAGGATGTCGTGGTCGGCGAAGTGGAGCTGGAAGCTCGACACACCTGGAAGGGTGCCCGCGGGGGCGCGGATCTCGGCGGGGAAGTTGGGCAACGTCGAAAGGTCGTTGCCGAACTCCGCCGTGCCCGCGGTGAAACGGTCGCCGGTGAGCTGCATGCCGTCGCCGGAGTCCCCGGCGAACCGGATGATCACCCGGTCGAGCTGCTGGACCTGCTTAGTCACAGCTCCTCCTTCGCAGCTCTCGTTGTGCCCTCGCTGCGCTCGCTCACGAGTCCTCCTCGACACGCCGGGGCGTCGGGATGGACGCGGTCTCTGGTTCCATGCTAGATCCTCAGGAGGTTCAAGACGTTTCCGTGCCACGACGCCGGTGGGCGCGGTGGCCTTCAGGGGGAAGCGGAAGAACGACTAGAAGTGACACAGCCCGGACGCGAGCCTGCCGAGATCGACGTGCAAGCGGGCGAAGAGGGTGGTTCGGGTCACGAGCGCCAACTATACGTCCCCCCAGCATGCGAGTTACGTCAGGGGTTGCGTGCCGATCACTTCGCCCCCGACCGGTAGGTGCTTCCGGCCTGCATACTTCTGCTGTACAACTCTGGAACGGTGACGAAGGTGTATCCCTTCCCGCGAAGGCCGTCGAGAATCGCGGGAACCGCGTCGACGGTGGCGCGGTTCACGTCGTGCAGAAGGATGATCGCCCCCGGCTGCGCCTGCCGCATCGCCGTGCTTGCCACGCTCGCCGGATCGCGCTCGTGCCGGTCCTGCGCTTCGGCGTCCCAGGTGACGAGCGCGAGTCCCAGTTTCCGCGCGGCGGCCGCCACGTCGGCGCTGACCGCCCCGTACGGCGGGCGGGCGAGCGTCGGCCGCTGCCCCATCGCGGCCGTCAGCGTGTCCTGGGCGCGGGCCAGCGAGTCGGTGATCCGCGCGCTGGACAACTTCGACAGGTCGCGGTGGGCCCAGCTGTGGTTGCCGACCAGGTGGCCCTCCTTGGCCATCCGGCGTACCAGGTCGGGGCGGGCGGCGGCGTTCGCTCCGACGGCGAAGAACGTCGCGCGCGCCCCCGCGTCGCGCAACGTGTCCAGCAGCCGCCCGGTGTCGGGTCCCGGACCGTCGTCGAAGGTCAGCGCCACGCACTTGGCCGTTTCGCAGTCGACCGTGCCCGCCCGGTTGCTGGTCGCGGCCGGGCTGTGGGTCGGGCCGATGCGCGGCGCGGTGGTCTCCGGCGCGCTCTCCTGGGCGATCCGCCGCACGCGGCGGCCGGTCTCCGACAGCAGCGGCTCGATCTCCGCGCCCGGTACGGCCTCGGCCACCCGGCCCAGTGAGCAGGCGCCGACCTGGCACTCGTCGAACTCCACGACCAGGTCGCCGTACCTGTTGAAGGCCATCGAGTCGAACAGGTCCGGGTCCGGGTCCACGTCGCCTGCGGCGATGCCGGAGTCGCGCGCGGCCAGCAGTCGCCTGACCTCGGCGGCCAGGGTGTCGAGCGCCTTCTGCCCGGACAGCAGCCCGTCCGAGGCGTACGCCCGGCGGGTGGTGCCGTCGTACCAGTAGGTACGGGTGGAGTCGCCCCAGTTCGCGCCGAGGAATTCGCCGGTGCGCAGCCGCACGCCCACGGCCTCGTCGGTGGCGACGGGCAGTTGCCAGTCGACGTTGAGTTCGGGCCTGGGGGCGGGGCCGTACGGGGAGGTGTCCTTCTCGAAGGCGCGCCGCTGGCGGTGGACCTCGGCCCGCACCATCGCGTTGAGCGGGTCGGCGCCGGTGATCTCGGGGTAGCTGATGTGCACGTACCTGGCGCCGTTCCCGCCTTCGTGCAGGGTCTGGCTGGCCAGTCCGTTGACCCGGGCGGGGTCCACGAAGTCGATCTTCGTGGGCTCGGCGCGGACGCTCGTTCCCGGGTCGCTCGGGCCGTGGGAGGCCGTCGCCAGGCCGCAGCCGGTGAGGGCGGCGAGCGCGCTGACGATCGCGAGCCCCCCGATGATCCGGCTTTTGTGCATGCGTGTCAGGTTATGGGGGTCTCTTTGTGGTTTACCCCCTTTTGGGGCTATGGGAGGTGAGGCTTTAGGTATGTACGCGCGGTAGTCCGCCCGCCTACGATCTGGTGGATGGCGGAACTAGGCCCGTTAGCGGGTTTTGCTCGATCGCAGCAGCTCCAGCGCGACCTCCACCACCTGGTCCCCGGCGGCGCCCACACCTACGCGCGCGGCTCCGACCAGTACCCGGAGGACATGGCGCCCGTCCTCGTGCGCGGCAAGGGCGCCCACGTGTGGGACGCGGACGGCAACGAGTTCGTCGAGTACGGCATGGGCCTGCGCGCCGTCACCCTCGGCCACGCCTACCGGCCGGTGCTCGACGCCGTCAGGGCCGTCCTCGACGACGGCATCAGCTTCACCCGGCCCACGACCGCGGAACTCGGCGCGGCGGAGGACTTCCTCGCCCCGCTGACCGCCGCCGACATGGTGAAGTTCGCCAAGAACGGCTCGGACGTCACCTCGGCCGCCGTCCGGCTGGCCCGCGCGTACACCGGACGCGACCTGATCGCCGTGTGCGACCAGCCCTTCTTCTCCACCGACGACTGGTTCGTCGCCGCCCTGCCCATGAACGCCGGGGTGCCGCAGACCGCCCGCGAGCAGACGCTGCGCTTCGCCTACAACTCCCTCGACTCCCTGCGCGCCCTGTTCGACCGCCACCCCGGCGCCGTCGCCTGCGTCGTCATGGAGGCCGCGACCGCGCTCGCCGAGCCCGCGCCCGGCTTCCTCCAGGGGGTGCGCGAACTGTGCGACGCGCGCGGCGCCGTACTCGTCTTCGACGAGATGATCACCGGGTTCCGCTGGGCCTACCCCGGCGCCCAGGAACTGTACGGCGTCCGGCCCGACCTGGCCTGCTGGGGCAAGGCGATCGGCAACGGCTTCCCCGTCGCCGCGCTGACCGGCCGCCGCGAACTGATGGAACTCGGCGGCCTGCGCACCGACGCGCCGCGCGTGTTCCTGCTGTCGAGCACCAACGGCCCGGAGACGGTGTCGCTGGCGGCCCTGCGCGCGGTGATCGCCGCCTACCGCGACGGCGACCCCGTCGCCACGATGGAGGCCAGGGGCACGGCGCTGGCCGACGGCGCCAACGCGGCCGCCCGCGACCTCGGGGTGGCCGACCACTTCGCGGTGATCGGCCGCCCGTCCTGCCTGGTCTTCACGACGAAGGACGCCGCCGGGGCCCCCTCGCAGGAGATGCGCACCCTGTTCCTGCAAGAACTGCTGCGGCGCGGCATCCTCTGCCAGAGCTTCGTCGTCTCGGCCGCCCACACCCCCGGCGACATCGCGCGGACGGTGGAGGCGGTGGCGGACGCGCTGCGCGTCTACCGCAAAGCCCTGGAGGACGGCCCGAACGCCTTCCTGTCCGGCCCCCCGGTCGCCCCCGCCCTGCGCGCCTTCGCCGCACCCCGCCGCCTGTGACATCCCGCCCTGTCTATACGGCTGTAGCGCGTGTGCCGACAAGTACGGGTGGCGGCGTCTCATACCGAGACGCCGGGTCGCGGGCAGGGGTGACCGACATGCCGGTTCGGGCAGCAGATCACGCCAACCGTTAGGAAGCGGTCTCCGCCCAGCCATTCTCCCCATTGCACATCGACACCGCGAGGGAGAAGGTCGTGTGCGTCCGTCGTGCGGGTTTCCAGCGGAATCACGTCGGTCGGTGGCCGCAACGGTGCGTACTGATCGGCCATCCACGCGACGGCCTCGCGCGTATCGTCGAAGGTCGCGGCGATGCGCCAGCCGGGCTTCAGCAACCAGTCGCCGGTGCGCATCGGCGGTAGGGGCGAGATGGGGAAGTCGGGTGAGGCGGGGCGGCGTTCGGACTCGCGGGCGAGCTCGGTGCCGTCGCCGAACCAACTGTAGGCATGCCAGTGCAACGGGCCTTCAGTTCATGTCAGGGTGAAGTGGCACGGCCCTGTCCGACGCGACCGGGCAGGGCCGTTGGCAAGCGGCTTCCTAGATGGTCGTCATCCCGGCAGCGGCCAGCTCGTCACCGCTGAACCGGAGCGTCCCGGCCTCCGGGTTCTTGCCGTCACGCAAGGCGAAGGCGTTCGGAACGCCCGGTATCGGGGCGATCTCTACGCAGGATTCGCCTTCGCCGTCCTCGTTGTTGTTGCCGCCGCAGAGGCGGCGGAACACCAGGTCCCCGAGGCTCTGTCGGTACAGATCCATCTACCTGCCCTCCTCACGCTCGGGCCGGATAGCCCGAGGCGGGTGCACGGCTGGACGGCCAGCCGTGCGTCTGCGCGCCAGCGGATGCTGGGCACACACCGACGGTAGAAGTTCGGTTCAAGCCGAGACTAGAAGTTTTCACCTGTTTGCAGGTTGACCTTCGCGCCATCGAGCAGCGCAGCGGCGGATTCGCCGTACACCGCAAGGTCTCGCAGCATGGCGAAAGCCCGCAGGAACGTGGTGACCTGTTCTCTCTGGTTGGTCCTGAACCCCCCTGACCAGAGCTCGCTGCGAACGAGCTTCCCGTCGAAGATGTAGAAGCCTTCGCCGGGGTAGAGGGATCGCACGCGGTCACGCGGAATTATCCCGACAGAAACATGGGGAAGTGTCAGTGCGGCCGATAGGAAATCGTACTGTTCGCGCATCACGTCGGCACTTCCGATGATCATATCAAGTACGGTGGCCTCAATCACGAAGTGGTAGTGATTGCGACCGTTCCCGGCGGTGATCAGTGAGCTCTTTTCATCTGTGGGTGAGCTCGTAGTTCTGCAGGACGGCGATCGCCTTGCAGAGCTGGCCGGCCTTGT
>NZ_BAAAHQ010000055.1:0-36481 GCF_039525605.1 Nonomuraea longicatena
CCTCACCCATTTCGAGCACAACTACCTACCGGCAATTCGCTGAGATCACGTCACTATCAGAAGTATTTGGAAGAGCGAGGAGAGATAGAGCTCTCCGATATGTACTATCTCTGGCAACTCGAAGATCGCGCATGGGAGTTTGAGACGGCAGACTAATATGGCCCGGCAACGGTCGAGCGGCGGTGCCCGCGACCGGCCGAAGAGCCGCAGCGCGGGCAGCGACCGTTCGACGCGGCAGACCGCCGCAGGCGGGCTGCCCTTGATGACGTGGAGAGAAGTTGCTTTCTGGCCGGACCGTAGCTGTGCCTGTTGGGGTTTGAGCTACTTGCTGTGAGGTCGTGCGGTGGTCCAGATGCGGTTGAAGCTGGTGAGGTAAGTGCTAGCCAGCCCTTGGTCGTCGGTGTGGGTGAGGTGCATCACGGGGGCGTTTGCTGCTGGGGTTCCGTAGGCGTGGGTGTTGACGAGGAGTTGGTCATCTGCGCGGTAGATGGAGTTGTAGAGGACGGTGTGGTGGAGTCGGATTTCGGTGTCTTGGGCGTCGAGTAGGGGGCGGTACAGGGTGAGGGCGTTCTTGACTCTGGCTGCCATAACCTCGGCCCCGATTCCTTCGTCGGTTCCGCGTGTGGCGACTTCCGGCCACTCACGTCAGCGCAGGCGCTACACCACCTCCCGCAAGGAGGGCCTGCACCAGCTCCGCTACTACTACGCGAGCGTCATGCTGGCGGGCGGCGTCTCGGTCAGGGAACTCGCCGAGTACCTGGGCCACGCCGACCCCGGATTCACCCTCCGCGTTTACGCCCACATGATGCCCGGCTCCCATGACCGCGCCCGCAAGGCGATCGACGATCGTCTGTTCCGCCCGCGCGAGGTCGCTCACGGAACAGGGACGGAACAGTGATCATCTAGAGCCCAGCTCCAACACAAAGCACCCCGCCTCCCAAGCACCGGGAAGCGGGGTTTTCGCATGTCAGGGGCTACTTGGCCAGGTGACGGCTGATGACCATCCGCTGGATCTGGTTGGTGCCTTCGAAGATCTGCATGATTTTGGCTTCGCGCATGTACCTTTCCACCGGGAAATCGCGGGTGTAGCCGTACCCCCCGAATACCTGGACCGCGTCCGTCGTGACCTTCATCGCCGCGTCCGTGGCGACCAGTTTGGCCACCGAGGCCTGGCGTGAGTACGGCACCCCCGCGTCCCTTCGTCGCGCCGCGTCCAGGTACGTCGCGCGGGAGGAGTCGACGGCCGCTGCCATGTCGGCCAGGACGAAGCCGAGGCCCTGGTGGTCGATGATGCGCCGGCCGAACGTCGTCCGCTCCTTCGCGTATGCGACCGCCGCGTCCAAGGCGGCCTGGGCGAGGCCGGTGGCGCAGGCGGCGATGCCGAGGCGGCCGGAGTCGAGGGCGGCGAAGGCGATCTGGAGCCCCTGGCCTTCGGCGCCGATGAGCCGGTCGGGTTCGAGGAGGGCGCCGTCCCAGTGGGCGGTGGTGGTGGGGATGGCGTGCAGGCCCATTTTGTCCTCGGGGCGGCCGAAGGTGAGGCCGTCGGCGGCGCCGGGAGCGAGGAAGCAGGAGATGCCCCGGCTGCCTTCGCCGGTGCGGGCGAACAGGGCGTAGAAGTCGGCGATGCCGCCGTGCGTGATCCACGCCTTGGTGCCGGTGACGCGGTAGCCGTCGGGGGTGCGCTCGGCCTTGCAGGTCAGGGCGGCGGCGTCGGATCCGGCCTGCGGCTCGGACAGGCTGTAGCCGCCGACGAGGCGCCCGGCCAGCATGTCGGGCAGCCACCGCTCGACCTGCTCCGGGGTGCCGTACTCCTTGACGGGGAAGCAGGCGAGCGTGTGCACGCTGACGGCCACCGCGACGGCGGCCCAGCGGGCCGCCAGCTCCTCGACGACCTGCAGATACACCTCGTACGGCTGGCCGCCGCCACCGAGTTCCGCCGGGTACGGCAGCCCGAGCAGCCCGACCTCCCCCAACGTGGCGAACAACCCGACCGGGTAGGTT
Source organism: Nonomuraea longicatena (assembly GCF_039525605.1). NCBI lineage: Bacteria > Bacillati > Actinomycetota > Actinomycetes > Streptosporangiales > Streptosporangiaceae > Nonomuraea > Nonomuraea longicatena. The sequence continues at coordinate 2,002 of NZ_BAAAHQ010000055.1, forward strand.
TCGGAGCGTTCGTGCTCCTCGACGCGGGTGGCGAGTTCCTTGTCCGCGACCGCGCGGGTGAGGTCGATGAGGTCGTGCGCGTCCTGGTCGGGCAGCAGGCGGGTGACGGCCATGTGTGGTCTCCGGTTCAGGCCAGGGCCTTGCGGGCGGCTTCGCGGAATTCCGCGACCCGGGCGAGCTTGATGTCCTCGTACCCGCGGATCATCTCAGGAAGCGCGGCGATCTCGGCGACGGCGGCGGGCGGGCTCCCGGCGGCGATGGCGTCGCGGACGAGCGCGCGGTACTCGTGGACGAGTTCGCGTTCGACGCGTCGGACGTGCGCGTACCCGAACGGGTCGAGGACGGTGCCGCGCAGGACGCGGGCCGAGCGCAGGGCGCGGAAGACCGGCCCGGCCGTACGGCGGAGCCTGATCTTGCGCCGCATCCCGAGCGCCCGCAGCACGGGCGGGTGGAGGAGCACGCTGACCTTGTCCCCGGGGGCGTGGTCCTGGTCGAGGTGGAGGCGGGCGACCTCGTACTCGTCCTTGTAGGCCATGAGCTTGTGCAGCCCCTTGGCGTAGGCGAGCGCGACGTCCTCGTCCTCGGTGAGGACGGCGACGCGGCGCACGTCCTCGGCGTAGGTGCGCGCGTAGTCGGCGTTCTGGTAGGCGGTCAGGTCGGCGACGCGCAGCGCCAGCGTCTCCTCGAAGGTGGCGGGCTTGGCGGGCTCCAGGCTGCGGAGCACCTCGGCCCGCCCGTGCGCGAAGGCGGCGAGGTTCTTCTCGACGGCGGCCCCGTTGACCCGGATGGCCCGCTCGATGGCGTCGGCGCCGACGGGCAGGCAGCCGTGCTGGTAGGCGGCGCCGAGCAGCAGCATGTTGGCGGGCATGTGGTCGGCGAACAGCCGCTCGGCCAGTCCGAGGGCGTCGATCTGGACGAGGTCGCGGGTGACGGCGCCGATGCGGTCGAGCGCGGGGGAGGCGCCGGTGAGGCCGTCGCGGCCGGTGACCATGGCGGCGGTCGGCACGACGGCGGTGTTGACGACGGCGACGGTGTGGCCGGGCGCGCAGGTGGCCAGGTTGGTGTCGGCGGCGGCGCCGAGCACGTCGAAGGCGAGGAGCACGTCGGCGCGGGTGGCCTTGACGGCGCCGGTGATCGGCTCGGGGGAGATGCGCACGTCGCTGATGACGGGCCCGCCCTTCTGGGCGAGTCCGGTCTGCTCCAGTCCTGCGGCGTGAAGGCCGTCGAGGTGGGCGGCCATCTGGAGGATCTGGGAGACGGTGACGACGCCGGTGCCGCCGATGCCGGGCATGCGGACGGTGACGGCGGGGCCGACCTTGCGCACGGGTTCCGGCAGGTCGCCAGGCGGCGCGGGGAGGGGGCGGGCGGCGCGCGGTCCGGGTTCGACCAACGTGAACGAGGGGCAGTCGCCCTTCAGGCAGGTGAGGTCGGAGTTGCACGACGGCTGGTGGATGCGGGTCTTGCGCCCGAACTCGGTCTCGACGGGCTGAACCGACAGGCAGGTGGACTTCTCCCCGCAGTCGCCGCATCCTTCGCACACCCGCTCGTTGATGACGACGAGTTCCTTGGGGGTGGGCAGTTTGCCGCGCTTGCGAAGGCGGCGTTCCTCGGCGGCGCAGCGGTCGTCGTGGATGAGGACGGTGACGCCGTCCGTGCGGGCGAGTTCGCGTTCGACGGCGGCGAAGTCGTCGCGGTGCCGTACCGAGGCGATCGGGTCGAGCCGGACCCCCTTGTAGGAGCCGGGCTCGGGAGTGGTGATCACCACGCGGCGCACGCCCTCGACGGCGAGCAGCCGGGTGAGGGCGGGCACGTCGAGCCGTCCTTCGGCGCGCTGGCCGCCGGTCATCGCGACCGCGTCGTTGTACAGCAGCTTGTACGTCATGGACACCCCGCTCGCCACCGCCGCCCTGATGGCGAGGGAGCCGGAGTGGTGGAAGGTGCCGTCACCGAGGTTCTGCACAAAGTGCCGGTCGGCGGTGAACGGCGACAGCCCGATCCACTGCGCGCCCTCGCCGCCCATCTGGGTGAGCCCGAGCCGGGTGCCGCGCCCGTCGCCGTCCAGCGCGATCATGGCGTGGCAGCCGATGCCGACACCCACGAGCGTGCTGTCGTCGGTGCGGGTGGACAGGTTGTGGGGGCAGCCGGAGCAGAAGTACGGCGTGCGCGCGGCGACCAGCGGCAGCGACCGGCGCTGCCGTGGCACGAGCGCGCCGAGCCCGAGCGCCTTGGCGACGTCGGCGGCCCCGACGGTGCCGCGCAGCGGCAGCAGGCCGCGCACGCGCGGGGTGGAGTCGCTGCCGTACAGGGCGGCTTTGAGGTGGTTCTCCAGGAACGGCACCTTGTCCTCGACGACGAGCACCTCATCGAGACCGGCGGTGAGTTCGAGCAGTTCGGAGCGATCCAGCGGGTACGGCATGGCGACGCGGATCAGCCGGATGCCGCGCTCGTCGAGGTCCACGCCGGCGTCGTCGAGGGCGCGGCGGGCGGTGGCCAGGGCCGTACCCGAGGCCATGATGCCGAGGCGCGGCGCGGGCGGCTCGTGCAGGACGCGGTTCAGCCCGGCGGCCCGCGCGTAGGCGCGGGCGGCGTCGAGGCGGCGGGTGAGCAGGTCGTACTCGGCGTCGAGCGCGGCCGGGCCGACGAGCGTGGGCGGCGGGGTGTCGGCGCGGTCGGCGGGGGGCAGATCGGGGCGCAGGTCGGCGAGGTCCACGGTGGCGGAGGAGTCGGCCACGTCCGCCACGATCTTGACACCGACCCAGAGGCCGCTGGCGCGGGACATGGCGACCGCGTGCAGCCCGAACTCGACCAGTTCGGCAACGGAGCCGGGCGCGAGCAGCGGCATGGTGAGGCTCTGGCACATCGGCTCGCACGAACTGGGCACCGTCGAGGACTTGCAGCCGGGGTCGTCGCCGATCCACGCGACGGCGCCGCCCCTGGCCGCCGTGCCCGCGACGTTGGCGTGCCTGATGGCGTCGGCGGCGCGGTCGAGGCCGGGGTTCTTGCCGTACCAGAACCCGGTCACGCCGTCGTGGCGGGCGCCGGGTGCGAGGCCGAGGAGCTGGGTGCCCGCGACGGCGGTCGCGGCGAGTTCCTCGTTGAGGCCGGGACGGAACACGACTCCGGCGGGTTCGAGGTGTTTCGCCGCCCTGGCCATCTCCAGGTCCACCCCGCCGAGCGGGGAGCCCTGGTATCCGGAGACGAAGATCCTCGTGTCGAGGCCGCGTTCGCGGTCGAGCCTGCGCTGTTCCAGCGTCAGCCGGACCAGGGCCTGAATCCCGGTCAGGAGCACGCGCCCGTTCTGAGCGGTGTATTTGTCGTCCAGCGCCACCATGGGAGAAGCACAGCAATGTGACGCGGCTTACACAAGTATCAGCCGACATAATGGCTGAAAGACGCAAACAGTTTGCGTCGCGGGCGCCTGGGGGGCCTGGAGTTTGCGTGAGGGAGTGCTGTGATCGAGATCGACGACATCGACCACCGGCTGCTGCGACTGCTGCGCGAGGATGGGCGCCGGACCTTCTCCGAGATGGCGGGAACCATCGGCCTGTCCGTCGCGGCCGTCAAACGCCGGGTGGACCGCCTGCGCGAGGGCGGCGTGATCACCGGATTCTCCGTCCAGGTCGACTACGCCAAGCTCGGATGGGGCATCGAGGCGTTCATCGAGGTGCGCTACTCCGGCGCGACCCCGGCCAGTGAGATGATCCGCACCTCCAGCGCGGTGCCCGAGATCCAGGCGGTCTTCACGATCGCGGGAGACCCGGACGCGCTGATCCACGTCAGGGTCCGCGACCTCGACCACCTGCAGACCGTCATCGACGGCCTGCGCCGCACCGGCCAGGTCACGGGCACGAAGACGCTGATGATCCTCGGTTCATGGGTCAGACGCTGACGATCACATGTTCCCCAGGACTCGGGTGACCCGGATCTCGATCACGACCCGGATCGGGTTGGCGCGCGGCGGCTTGTACCGCGCGGTGTAGCGCGCCTCGGCGGCGGCCACCTGCTCGGGCTCGCTGCGGACGACCGCCGTGCCCTCCAGCGTCGACCACCGGCGCCCGTCCACCTGGCACACCGCCACCTTCGCGCCCTCGGGACCCGCCTCGGCGATCAGCCTGGCCTTCTGCGAGGCGCCCGAGGTGATCACCCGCACCACCGCCGCATCGAGGTCGAGCGTCGCGCCCACCGGGACCACGTGCGGTGAGCCGTCCGGGCGCGTGGTCGCGAGCGTGCACAGATGCCGCTCCTGCCAGAACGCGGCGAAGCCGGGACCTCGGTCGTGCAGGTTCACAGCGGGCATGCTACCCCCGCGTCGAGCATTGTGGACGACACCCGTCACGGTGAGACACGGCGCGGGCGGTCACTCGGTACGGCGGGCGCGGGCGCGGCGTTTGCCCTCGTGCATGGCCTGCACACGGGCCACCGGGATCGTGTGGCCCTCGGCGACCAGGTCGTCGGGCAGCCGCTGCGGCTCGGGCAGCGACTCCGCCCACGGGTCGCGGTCGGCGACCAGGGCGGGGACCGTACGGATGGTGAAATCAGCTGGTACGACCCGGTCGAGATCGGCCCAGCTCACCGGGAACGAGACCGGCACCCCGGGCCGGATCCGGGGACTGTAGGCCGCCGCCACGGTCGCCCCGCCCGCCCGCGTGGAGTCGAGGAAGACCTTGCCCTCGCGGTCCTCGCGGATGAAGGCCGTGGTCGCCACCGAAGGGTCCACCCGTTCGGCGCGTGCCGCCAGCGCCCGGGTCGCCGCCGCCAGGTCCTCGACCGGGATGCCCGCCGCCACCGGGACGAACACGTGCACGCCCTTCGACCCGCTCGTCTTCACCGCCCCGGCGAGCCCGGTGTCGTCGAGCGCCTGGCGGACCAGCCCGGCCGCCCGCACCACCGTGTCGAACGACTCGCCCTCGGGCGGGTCGAGGTCGATGATCAGGTCCGTGATGTGCCCGTCGCGATACAGCGCCGGGTGGTACTCCACCGCCCGCTGGTTGGCGAACCAGAGCAGGGTGCGGCGGTCGTCACACAGCGCGTACGAAACCTGGCGGTGGGACGCCTCGGCCCAGACGGCGGCCGTCCTGATCCAGTCGGGAGCGTACTTCGGCAGGTTCTTCTGCATGAACGGCGCCTGGCCGGGACGCACCCTGATCACCGACAACGGCCGGCCCCGCAGCACGGGCAGGATGCGCTCGCGCACCGCGTCGAAGTAGTCGACCAGGTCGCCCTTCGTCGCCTCCGCGCCGTCGAACAGGGGCTGGTCGAGGTTGGTGAGCGAAACGCCGTCGATGCTCATCCGCCCACCATGCCCAGGTGCGGCGCCTCGGTCAACCGGGACACGGAAGGGGCGCGGCCCGTAAGGACCGCGCCCCTTCACAGGTCGGGACGGTGGATCAGAAGCTGATGCCGCCGTACCTGAAGACGGGCACCGGAGGCCGGTACATACGGCCCTTGTGGTGGTGTCCCTTGTCGTGCTTCTTGTGGTCACGCGGGAAGATCTCGACGCGGACCACTTCCTTGCTGTGCGCGGGCCGGTTGCGCATGATGCCGGGCTTGAACACGGTCACGGTGAACGTCACCCGCACCGACTGGTTCGGCTCCAGACGGCCGGTCCAGGTCAGCACGGGCTCGTCGAAGGTGACCGTGCCCGTGGTGGCGGTGGCGTCGTTGTTGTACCTGGCGTGCGCGAGCACGTCGGTCAGGTTGTCGGTGAACATGCCCGGGTCCACCGTGCCGGGCCCGACGTTGGTGCCGATCAGCCTGTACCGGACGGTGTCCCCGATGTGCACCCGGTTCTTGTCCGCCTTTTTCACGACTTTGACCTTCCCCGGCTTCGGCGTCGGGGTCGGGGTCGGGGTCGGAGTAGGCGTGGGTGTAGGTGTCGGCGTCGGGGTTGGAGTAGGCGTCGGCGTAGGTGTGGGTGTGGGTGTCGGGGTTGGGGTCGGAGTAGGCGTGGGCGTAGGTGTGGGCGTCGGAGTAGGCGTGGGTGTAGGTGTGGGCGTCGGAGTAGGCGTGGGTGTAGGTGTGGGCGTCGGGGTTGGAGTAGGCGTGGGCGTGGGCGTCGGGGTTGGAGTAGGCGTAGGTGTGGGCGTCGGCGTAGGAGTCGGTGTGGGTGTCGGGGTCGGTCCCTCGCACGTGGCCTGGACGGCGCCCAGCACGATCCGCGCCAGCGGCCCCTCGTACACGACATCCCCGGCGGCGTTCAGCAGCCGCCCGGCGAAGGAGATCTCCACCCGCGACTCGGCGTGCACGTTGGGCACGGTCTGCTGGATCTGCTGCATCGTCACCCGCAGCACACCCCGGGCCACCGTCGTCGGGTACCCGAGCTGCGTCCCGGTGACGGCGATGGTGTTGGTCCCCGCCACGATCGGCTGCCCCGCGACCGTCGGCGCGGTGACGAAGTTCTGCGTCATCGGCGCGTGCGGAGGCTGGCAGCGCGCCTGAGTGTGCAGAGTCGGGATGCTGAGCAGGACAGGGCCACTCGGCAGCAGCCGCATGCCCAGGACGTTCGGGTCGCTGACGGCTTCCCAGGCGTCGACGGCCACGTCGCCGGACGTGCTGCCCGACGGCGCGGCGATGGTGACGTAGTTCTTGACCCCGTCCGGGTCGTTGACATAGTCGGCGGTGGACGATCCGCCCGCCGCTCCCGTGAAAGCCGTGCCGAGAACGCCGCTGAACGCGGCCTGCCCGATGGCGGGCACCGACTCGACCTCCAGCCGCACTCCAGTGCTGCTGGATGATTCTCCTGCTCGCTCGGCTGTGCCGAGCCCGATGAACGCCGTCATGCCAAGGCCGGTCAGCGCTGCGAGAAGCAGCGGCAAGATGGCCCGCTTGGCGAGGATGTTTTGCATTCGTGACCTCCGAGCAGCATTAACGCATCGCGCGGAGGTCTGTCAGGGTAGGGACACCGAGGGCAAACAGGTTATTGCCGGATGATCACCGTGGCTTGTCGAGCACCAGCGTGACGTGCCCTTCGCTCACCCCTTCGCGGCGGAATCCGAGCCGCTCCAGCAGCCGCACCGACGCCGTGTTGCCCTCGTGCGGGTCGGCGTACAGGGGCCGGATCGGCTCCGCCCGCAGGAACAGCTCAAGCGCCTGGGTGCCGACGCCGCGCCCCCAGAACTCCCTGCCGAGCCAGTAGCCGAGGAAGCGCCGCTCGCCGTCCCACCAGGACACGATGTTTCCGGCCGGAGCGCCGTCGGCGGTGACGGTCTGGACGAACGTACCCGGGTCGCCGAGGATCCGCTCGCGCCAGTGCGTCATGAACCGCTCGCGTTCGCGCGCGGGGAAACGGGACCGTCTCACGGCCTCCGGATCCTGCTCGAACGCGTGGAACATCTCAAGGTCGTCGTCTTCGACGTCCCGCAGCGAAACCTTCATGACATCGGAGGATGCCACCCGCCACCGACAGTTCTCATTCGGACAGGCGGCGGATCATCGCGGCCTTGGCCGCGGAGAACTCCTCGTCGGTGAGCACGCCGGAGCGGTGCAGCTCGCCGAGTTCGGCGAGCCTGCGCAGCACCGCGTCGTGCGCGTCGCCCGCCGCCGCCAGCGCGGGCGCGGGCGGTGCGGGCGGTTCCGGGCGCTCGGGCGGCAGCGCCGCAAGCCTCGCGTGTACGGCGGCCGCCACCAGCGCCGTCGTCCCGCCGAACTTCTGCAGCCCCCACGACACGCACCGCAGGTCCTTGTTGGGCGGCTGGGTGGCCCCCTCGTTCCTGACCCGGAAGCGCAGGCTCCCGTAACCGGCCCCGGCCAGCGGCGACCACTCGACGTGGGTGATGTCGGACAGCGGGAACTCCTGGGTGCCCGCCTCCTCCTTGGTGGTGGAGGCGAGCCAGGTCCAGTCGAGGCGGACGCGCTCGCCGTCGAAGGTGACGGTGCCGTCGCCCGCGGTGGCCGAGATCGGCGCCTCGGGCGGCGGCAGCAGGAAGTGCTCGGCGGGGCCGGAGGGAACCTGCCACACGGTGAGCGCGTCGCGCACCTCGTCGGCGAGGTACTGCGCCGCGCCCGACCGGTCCTTGGGCACGCTCAGCCGGTAGGGGTCGGCGGGGGAGTCGAGCCCGCCCGCCACCACGTCGGTGAGCGCGTCGGCCCGCTTGCGCAGCCGCAGCCGCAGGTGGCCGCCCTTGCGACCGGGCTCGAAGGTGAGGCTCGCGACGGCCTGGAGCGGGATGACCAGCTCGCCGAGGGTGCGCCGCAGCTCGTGCACGGAGTTTCCGCTCGCCGGGACGACGCGCAGCAACTCGCCGTCGAACGTCCAGGACCCGTCGGGCACGATCACGTCAGCCATGGTTAGCCAGGATATTCCGCCGCGACACCCGTGCAGGCCACAGTGAGGTTACCCAGGCTGTCCCCGCCGACCTCGGCGTCCACGCCGAAGACCGTGCGCAGGCGCTCGGGGGTGAGCACGTCGCGGGGAGCGCCGTCGGCGACCAGGCGGCCGCCGTGCATGAGCAGCAGCCGGTCGCAGTAGCGGGCGGCCAGCGACAGGTCGTGCAGGGCGATGACGACGGTCTGCTCCGCTGCGGCGAGCAGATCCATGAGCGCGTACTGGTGCCTGAGGTCCAGGTGGTTGGTCGGTTCGTCGAGCAGCACGCAGTCGGTCCGCTGGGCGAGGGCGCGGGCGAGGTGGGCGCGCTGCCGTTCGCCGCCGGACAGCGTGCGCCAGGACCGGTCCGCGAGCGCGGCCAGTCCGACGCGGGCGAGGGCGTCCGCGACGATCTCGTGGTCGGCCCGGCCGAGGCCGCGCCACCTGCCCGCGTACGGTGTCCGCCCCAGGCCGACCACGTCGCGGACCCGCAGGTCGCTGTCGGTTTCCGCGGACTGCTCGACCAGGGCGGCCGCGCGGGCGACGCGACGGGCGGGCCAGCCGGAGATGTCGGCTTCGCCGTACCGGATGGAGCCCCCGGAGGGGGCCCGCAGACCGGCGACGCAGCGCAGGAGGGAGGACTTGCCCGAGCCGTTGGGCCCGATGAGCCCGGCGAGTTCGCCCGAGCGGACCCGCGCCGTCACCCCCTTGACGATCTCCTTGCCCGAGGCGGACCAGGTGAGATCGGTGATGGTGATGTTCACAGTTCGCCTCTCCTGCGCATGATCATGAGGAAGAGCGGGACGCCGAGCAGCGCGGTGAACACCCCGACCGGCACCTCGCGCGGGGAGAACGCGACCCGGGCGAGAGCGTCCGCCCAGATCAGGAAGATGCCGCCGACCAGGGCGGTGAAGGGCAGCAGCGCCCGGTGCAGCGGTCCGACGACGAACCGCACGCCGTGCGGGACGATCAGTCCGACGAACCCGATCGCGCCGACGGCGGCGACGGCGACCGAGGTCAGCAGGGCGGTCACGACGAGGAGCACGAGGCGGGTGCGCCGGACGTCGACGCCGAGCGAGGCCGCGGTGTCCGCGCCGAAGGAGAAGCCGTCGAGCGCGCCCGAGTGCAGCCACACGACCAGCAGTCCGGCCGCCCCGGCGAACGCGCAGACGGCGACCGCGTCCCACCGCGCGGACGACATCGAGCCGAGCAGCCAGTGCGTGACGGCCCTGGTGGTCTCGGCGTCGCCGGAGGCCATGAGCACGAGCGAGGTGAGCGCCGCGAACAGTTGCCCGACGACGACGCCGGTGAGGACGATCCGCGCCGAGTCCAGCCCGGTACGCCGCAGCAGCACCATGAGCAGCGCGAACGACAGCAGCGCCCCGGCGAAGGCCCCGCCCGCGACGCCGAGCGACCCGGCGCCGACGCCCAGCACGATCACGACGACCGCGCCGGTGGAGGCGCCGGAGGAGATGCCGAGCAGGTACGGGTCGGCCAGCGCGTTGCGCGTCACTGCCTGGAGCGCGGCGCCGCAGACCGCGAGCAGCGCGCCGACCAGGGCGGCGAGCAGGACACGCGGCAGCCGCAGGTCCCACACGAGCGAGTCGAGCAGCCTGGGCGGCGCCTCGGCGGAAAGACCCAGCCGGGCCGCGAAGGACGACGCCAGGTCCGCGTAGGATACGGGGCTGCTGCCGAGCCGTACGGACACCGCGATGGACACGATGAACAAACCTGCGGCGACGACGGTCTTACCGAGCATGGTCGCGCAGCCCCTTCGCCACGAGCTGAAGGGTGTTGACGCTGCGGACCGAGGGGTCCATCTCGATGCCGGGCACGGTGACGAACCGGTTGTCCCGTACGGCGGGCAGCTTGGCGGCCACCGGGGTGTCGCGCAGCTTGGCGATCTTCTCCTCGGCCGAGTCGCCGGGCCGGCCGCGCTCGGACAGGTCGCCGACCACGATCACGTCGGGGTCGCGCCGGGCGATCTCCTCCCAGGTCACCTCGGGCCACAGCTCGTCCACGTCGTCGAAGGCGTTCTCCGCGCCGAGGACGCGGCTCATGGCGCTCGGAATGCCGCCGTGTCCGGCGACGTACGGGATGCCGTTGAACATCGAGTACAACCACACCACCTTCGGGCGGCCCTCGGCCTTGCGGACGGAACCGATCACCGCGCGCTGCTCCTCGACCAGGGCCCGCGCCCGCTCCTCGACGCCGAAGATCCGTCCCATCGCGGTGTAGTCCTGGAAGAGCAGCTCGAAGGGGTCGGCCGTGCCGTCGGGGCAGTCGACGGCACTGACGTAGGTGGGCAGCCCGAGCGCGTGCAGTTCTTCGCGGGTACCGGCCCGGTCCTTGGTGAACAGCGACGCGAACGGCGAGACGGCGAGGTCGGGCCCGGCCGCGCGCAACTGCTCCGAGGTGATGATCTTCGGGTTGAGCACGGGGATCCGCTCGTAGGCCGCGCGGAACCGGTCGGGTACGGGCGTCTTGTGGTTGGAGGTCCCGGCGATCCGGTCATGGACGCCGAGGGTCAGCAGCAGTTCGGTGGCGGACTGGTCGAGCGTGACCACCCGCGACGGCGGTCGCGTGACGGTGATCTGCCGGCCGCAGCTCGTGAGGGTGGTGCCAGTGGGGGCTGCTGCACGGGGCTGGGCACTCACGCCGCAGGCCGCGACGGTGGCGGCCAGGGCCAGCAGGGCGCCGAACCGGGGGAGGGTGGGCATGCGGGTCTCCACAGATTTGCAACGATAACCGTTTTCGTTATGGTTTTCACCGCACCATACAGGACAGAAGGAGTTCCCCCGTGACGAAGTTCCTCCGGCTGTGGACGGGAACCACCGCATCCGGACTGGCCACCTGGGCGCTGCCGTTCGTCCTGGGGCTGGCCGTGCTCGAACGCACGCTCACCCCGTCCGCGCTCGGCCTCGTGCTCGCCGCCCGCACGGTCGGCTTCCTCATCGCCGTGCCCATCGCCGGAGTCCTCGCCGACCGGTATTCACGCAGGCAGGTCGTGCTGTGGTCGGGGCTGATGGCGACCGCCGCCACGCCGTTCATCGCCTACGGGCTCGGCCGGTCCGTGCCGCTCATGTGCGCCGCCGCGCTCGTCCTCGGGGCCGGGCAGGGCGCCTGCAGACCCGCCTTCCAGGCGCTCACGGCCGAGGTCGTCGAACCGTCCAAACGGCAGGGCGCCAACGCCGCCATGACCCTCGCCGTCCGCGTCACCACCCTGGTCGGGCCGGGACTGACCGCATTGCTCGCCCTCTTCCTCGACGCGTGGGCGCTGGTCCTGGGCACCGCCGCGCTGTGGGCCGTCGCGGCGCTCGTGCCTCCGGCGGGGACGTTCGCGCCGGGCCGTACGAACACCGCCTTCTTCGCCGAGTTCGCCGAGGGCGTGCGCGAGGCCCGCCGCCATCCGTGGTTCCTCGCCGGGCTCGCTGCCCTGGCCGCCGTCTGCGCCACCGGGTACTCCGCCACCAGCGTCGGGCTGCCGCTCATCAGCCGCGACCGGTACGGCACCGAGGCCGTCCTGGCCGCCGCCACCACCGCCTACGTCGTCGGCGCGCTCGTCGGCGCGCTGATCATCGCCCGGTGGCGGCCGCGCTCGGAGGGCTGGGTGGCCTTCGGCGGCCTCGCCGCCTACGCGGTCGCGCCGCTCGCGCTGCTGCTGCCGGTGCATCCGGCCGTCGTCGTGGGCGCGTACGTGGTGGCGGGGGTGGGCGTCGAGTTCTTCAACGTGCCCTGGTTCACGGCGACCCAGCGCGAGGTCGAGCCCACGCTGCTGGCGCGCGTCTCGTCGCTGGACTTCATGGTCTCGTACGGCCTCGCCCCGCTCGGCCTCGCGCTCATCGCCCCCGCCATGGAGGCGTTCGGCTGGCCCTGGGTGCTCGGCTTCTGCGCCGCCGTCTGCCTCCTCGCCCCCGCCGCCGCCCTGCTCGTCCCCAGCACCCGCCGCCTGGCCCGGTGATCTCCTGCCCGGGTCCTCCCTGTCGGGTCCTTCTGGCCGAGTTCTTCTCGCGCCGCATCCTCCCGGCCCCCTCCCGGCCATGACGTCCAAGACGTGTCAGCGGTCGCGTCAGGACGATGACGGCCCCGTATCAGGGCGCCCGGAGACAGTGGTGCACATGAACGGTTCGGCGATCGCGGTCACATCCGACGGGGCCCGGCCGTCAGCACACCTGAATCTCGCCACGACGCCGAAGGAGCACCAGATGTCCATCACCCTCACTGACCAGGACAAGAACACCCTGCGGACCGCCGCGTACGGTGCCGTCTCGCTGATGGCCGCCGCCGACATGGCGGGCAAGCCCCACCGGGCCGCCACCGAGGGCTCTCTCGCCCTGGCCGCCGCGACCGGTGTGATCGGGCACGTGCTCGCCGCGAAGATCAAGGACATCGACATGAACGTCAAGTCCGTCGCCGAGCTCGCCGACCGGACGCTGCCCGCGCTGACGGCGTCGATGGCCCTGCTCAAGGCGCAGGATCCGGAGGAGGCGGACAACTTCCGCAGCACCGTCATGATCGCCGTCGAGTCCGCCGCCCGGACTCAGCGGGGCGGGCTCAGCCCCACCACCGCCGACATGATCCGCAAGATCACCGCCGCTCTGGACGCCGCCTGAGAAGATGCCGCCCCGCACCACCCCACCACCTCACGGGGTCCGTTCCGGACCCCGTGAGCGGCGCCGAGTGTCCGCCGCACAACACCCCGACCGGCGCCATGCGCGCCCGTAGACTCCGTGAATGGATCTGCGGCGGCTCACGGAGCGAATCGAGGGGATCTCGCAGCAGTACGCGCGGGCGATCGGGGTCGACCGCGACGACACCTGGTTCCTGCTGAAACTCCAGGAGGAGGTCGGCGAACTCACCCAGGCGTTCCTCATGAACACCGGCCGGGCGCGCACCAAGGGGTTCGACGCCGCCGAGCTCGACGAACGCTTCCGGGCAGAACTGGCCGACGTGCTGTGCCATGTCCTGCTGATGGCCAGGCATCACGGCGTCGATCTGGCCGCGGAGGTCGAACGCAAATGGCTGTCCTGGGAATGACGTTCAGAAGCGGTCGTGGAACTCGGCGGCGAACTCCGCCAGCGTTCTCGGGTCGCGGCCGGTGGTGTCCCGGATGACGGAGGTGGTCTGCGACCAGTTCAGCGACGCCATCAGCCGGGGCAGATCACGGGCGACCGATTCCGGCACGCCCTCGCTTTCGAGGCGCGCGCGCAGTTCCGCCTCCGGCAGGTCCACATAGCGGATGTCCCGCCCGGTGACCTCGCTGAGAACGGCGGCGATCTCCTCGTGCGTCAGGCTTTCCGATCCGGTGAGCGCGTAGTCCGCTCCGGGAACGGGTTCCCCGGTGAGAAGTACGGCCGCCACGTCGGCGATGTCGCGGGCGTCGAGATAGTTCACCCGGGCCGGGCCGTACGAGCCGTGGAAACGCCCGTCGCGTACCTCGGCCGGCAGGTTCTGCAGATATCCCGTCGGCTGGAGAATCGCGTGCGGGATTCCCGACGCGCGCAGATGCCGGTCGATCTCGCCGTGCGCGCCGATTCCGAGCAGCCCGCCCGGACGGGCGCCCCGCACGGAAACGGTGACCACCTGTGCCACGCCCGCTTTCCCGGCCAGATCGATGACCGCCTGGTGGGCGGCCACGAAACCCGGCCAGATCGAGCTGTTGAGAAAAAGGCGGTCGCCCGGGGAAAGGAGGTCGCCGATGGTCTCGGGGCGGTCGAAATCGCCGAGTTCCTCTCGGCAGGCGAATCCGGCCGGTGCCCGTACCACGGCGATCACTTCGTCCGGCGGCAGTTGCCCGACGAGTGCCCGGCCGATCGTACCGGTGGCGCCGGTGACGACGATCATGATCGACTCCTAAGCGGACGAACGGATTCCGGTTCGGTGACCGTACACTAAGCGGAAGAAGATCGTCCAGTTCGGAGTTGCGGGTGCGCGCGGACGCGAAGCGGAACCTGAGCAAGATCGTCGAAGCGGCGGCGGAGGCCATCGCCGAGCACGGCGCCGCCGTCCCCATGTCGGTCGTCGCCGCCCGCGCCGGAGTGGGCGTCGGCACTCTCTACCGGCGCTTCCCCGACCGCCCGGCGCTCCTGGCGGCGATCGGGGAGTACTACATCCACCACCTGCACGACGCCCTCACGGTGTCGTCGCGGGAGCCGGACGCGTGGCAGGCCCTGCGCTGGTACGTCGCCTGGGTCGCCGCCCCCGGCCGCAGCGCGCTGGCGGGCGCGCTCGTGGACGTGCCTGTGGACATCGTCACGTCCCACCCGGAGTTCGCCCGCCGGCGGACTCAGTGGGAGGAGGACCTGGCCACCCTCGTACGGCGGGCGCAGGCCGAAGGCGACATGCGCGCCGACGTCACTGTGGACGACCTCATCGCGCTGCTGAAACTGTTCACCTGCTCTGGGGCGGCCGACGACCCCGTCAGGCACCTCCACCTGATGCTCGACGGACTGCAGACCGCCGCCGCGACTCCGATGCCGCAGTGATCACGCTTTCACGATCACGCTTTCCACGCGGCGCCGCCGTACTGGTAGAGGTCGCGGTCGGTGTATCGCGTAGCCGCCTCCGGACGCCACTGCGGCAGCGACACCACCCCCGGCGAAAGCGGTTCCATTTCCGAGAGGAAACCCGCGATCTCCTCGCTGGTACGCAGGGTGACCGGCGTTCCACCACGCCGGTTCCACACTGCCGCCGCCGCCTCCATGGACGGGCTGCGCACACTGCTCGCGACGGCCAGCAGACTGCCCGGCGCAAGGGCTTCACGCAAGGTCCGCACGGCCGAGTACGCCTGCGCGAGGTTCGGCACGAATTCCAGAATGCCGAGCAGCATCAGGCACACCGGCCGCCCGAGATCGAGCGTCCGGGCGGCGCCTTCCAGAATGGCCTGCGGTGCACGCAGATCGGCGTCGAGATAGGCGGTCGCGCCCTCCGGCGTACCTCGGAGCAGCGCGCGGGCATGGGCGAGCACGACGGGGTCGTTGTCGACATAGACGATCCGCGCCTCGGGCGCCGCGCGCTGCGCGACCTCGTGCGTGTTTTCGGTGGAGGGAATGCCGGTGCCGACATCGAGGAACTGGCGGATCCCCGATTCGGCCGCCAGCCGGACGACCCGGCCGAGAAACTCCCGCTCGGCCCGCGCGATGACCGCGAGATCCGGCGTCACCGCCAGAATGAGGTCGCCCACCTGGCGATCCGGGGTGTAAAAGTCCTTGCCGCCCAGCCAGTAATCCCAGACCCGGGCGGGATGCGGCACAGTGGCGTCGATACGGCTGTCCGCCGGGTCGCTGCTCATCAGGGTTTCGTCCGTCCTTCGCGGGGCAGGGTGCGGGCCCCTGCGTATGAGCCGGAGACCATAGGCGATCATTGGCCCTATGTCGACCGCGACCAGGTACGCCGATTTCGCCACGCGCTACGCCCGCTATCTGTCACCCGAGTACGAGCGCCTGGCTCTCGCCGTCTCCCGCGACCGCGACCTGCTCGCCCTGCTCGACACCCTGCCGCCGCCCAAACGGCAGCCGAACCTGCTCTTCGGCGTCGTCCGCTTCCTCGGCGGGCCCACCGACGACCCGGCCGCCTTCCGGGACTACGTGCTGGCGTCGTGGCCCGCGATCGAGCCTGAGATGCGCACCCGGGCCACCCAGACGAACGAGCCGGGCCGCTGCGCCACACTCCTGCCGCTGCTCAGCGCGCTGCCGCAGCCGCTGGCGCTGCTGGAGGTGGGTGCCTCCGCCGGGCTGTGCCTGTATCCCGACCGCTACGGCTACCGTTACGGTGACCGTACCGTCGGCTCCGGATCACCGGTCCTCGACTGTACGGTCACCGGCCTGGAGCCGCCCGCACGCGCGCCCGAGGTCGTCTGGCGCGCCGGCCTCGACCTGAACCCGCTCGACATCACCGACCCGGCGGACCTCGCCTGGCTGGACGCCCTCATCTGGCCCGAGCACCAGCACCGCCGCGAACGGCTGCGCGCGGCCGCCGAGGTCGCCAAGGCGGAGCCGCCGCTGCTGGTGCGCGGCGACCTGGTGGACGACCTGCCGGCCCTCGCCGCCCGCGCGCCGAAGGACGCCACCCTGGTGGTCTTCCACACGGCCGTTCTCTACCTGGTGCCGGAGCCGCGCAGAAAGGCGTTCATCGAACTCGTCACCGCGTTACCCGGCCACTGGATCGCCAACGAGGACCCGGGCGTCATCTCCTACGGCGACCTGCCCGATCCGCCCAGCGGCACGATGCACATGGTGCTCGCCCTGGACGGTGAGCCCTTCGCCTGGACACTGCCGCACGGTCAGTCGATGACCGCGATCCCGCGCCGCTGACCGCTCGCCGCGCGCAAGCGCGCCGGATGGCGGCGCGTAGGCGTGCCGGGGTAGCGGGGGCGTAGGTGCACCGGGTGGTGTGGGCAGAGGTGCGCCGCCATCCGGACGTCATGGCGGCGCACCCCGGCCTCAGCTCTCGGCCGGGACGTACGTCAGGCTGAGCACGCCGGTCTGGAACGTCTCGGACGTCACCAGGGTCAGCGGGTAGGTGGGGGTGTCCTCGAACAGCCGCTGGCCCTGGCCGACGGCGATCGGGTGGACGAACAGGACCAGTTCGTCGAGCAGTCCGTTTGCCAGCAGCCAGCGCGCGGTCGTACCGCTGCCCGACATGAGGATGTCGCCCTCGGACTGCTCCTTGAGCTCACGGAGCTTGGCGGCGACGTCGCCCGAGACGACGGTGGTGTTGTTCCAGTCCGCCTTCTCCAAGGTGGTGGACAGCACGTACTTGGGCGCGCTGTTGAAGTATTCGGCGAGCTCGGGGTCGTCCTCCGCCGTCGGCCAGTACGCGGACTGCTCCTCGTACTGCTTGCGGCCCATCAGGAGCCCCGACGCCGTCTCCAGTTTCCCGCCGATCGCGGCGCCCAGCTCGTCGTTGAAGTACGACAAGTGCCACTGGTCGGGCCTTTCGATCACGCCGTCCAGCGAGATGAAGAACGTCGAGACGATCTTACCCATTGCGCTGCTCCTTTATCGTCAGGTGCCTACGACTTGACGAGCCCACTCGACACGGCACAAAGCTAGCGGCACGCTACGACGTTTTCGCAGCAGGACCCGCGAAGGACTACCGGGGAACCGCACGCCGTGGATCGGAATGGACCGCGCTTACCTGAGCCCGACGGGCTGTCGAACACTCTACTTGTACGTGCACGACTCCACAGCTTTTGCCGTCAACAACTGCACGGACAAATCAGACAATAGTGCGAGAAAAGGCTCTAGTTGCGACTTATGCCTCTTGAACACCTCTGAGGGTTGCCTGGTCCCTACGTACCACCACTTGACGTAAGGAACTGGGCATGACCACTTTCGACAGGCGGACGTTCCTGCGCGGAACCGGCCTCGCCGCAGTCGCCGGTGCGGCGCTTCCCCTGATCGGATCGCCCGCCTCGGCCACCCCTGCCGACCCGGACCAGCTCTTCAAGAACGGCAGGTTCGACGAGGCGGAGCGCGGCTACCGGCGGCAGCTCCGCGAAGATCCGCAGCACGCCCGCGCCGCCGCGCAACTGGGCTACCTCGCGCTGCTCTCCAACCGCTTCCGCACGGCGGAGACCTTCCTCTCCCGGGCCGTCAAGCTCGACTCCGGAGACCTCGCCTCGAAGCAGCGGCTCGCCGAATGCTTCGTACGGCAGGACCGCCACGCCAGCGCCGTCCCGCTGCTCAAGCAGACGGGCCGCGAGCGCGACACGGCCTTCGCCACCCTCTTCGGCGCGCTCAAGGGCCGGCCCTGGCAGATCAGCGGCGCCTCCAGCGCGCGGCTGCCCTTCCACACCCTCGACCCCGTTCCCTCCGTCGAGGCGTCGGTGAACGGCGGAAGCCCGAAGAAGTTCCTCCTCGACACGTACGCGACGCTCGACCTGTCCACCGAGGTCGCGGAAGAGGCGGGACTCAAGCCGGTGGCCACCGTGACGGCCGTGATCAGCGGTAAGCCGGCGAATCTCTACCTCGGCATTCTGGAATCGTTCAAACTCGGAGGCATCGAGATCCGCAACCTTCCGGTGCATTGGAACGACGCCAAAAGGCCGCCCCTTCCGGACGGCTCCGACCCGGCCGGAGCTTTCGGCACGACGGTCTTCTACCATTTCCTGACCACGATGGACTACGCCGGGCGGGCCCTCATCCTGCGGCGCAAGACGCACGGATTCCAGGCCGCCAACCGGCTTCCGTTGTGGTTGGCTGGCGACCATTACCCGTGCACGATCGGCAGCCTGGGCGACCACGGGCCGCGCATGGTCACGGTCGACACCGGCGGCATCGCCAGCGCCCTCGACACCACGGTGGCGATCGCCGAGCAGACCGGTCTCGACGTGGACTACGACAACCCGACGGAGCGCTTCGGCACCAAGACCTACCCGGTCACGGCCGACCGCATCAGCCTCGGCAAGGCCGTCGGCCGCAACATGCGCGGAATGGTGGCCGAGAAGGTCTTCCCCGGATTCCCGGGGCCGGGCCAGTCCGCGCAGTTCGGCTTCGACCTGCTCGCCAACTTCACCCACGAGTTCTTCAAGCCGTTCGCCGTCACTTTCGACTACACCCGAATGAACCTCTTCGTCTCCCGAGGCTGACCCCGTGGCCCGCGTCGCGGGCGCGACAACCTCGGATTCCCGGAAAGGCGGCGGCCCCCGGGATCCTCTTCAAATGGCGGCTCGGTCCGCCGGGACACTCGACGATGCTGCCCGACAGCACATCGGTGGCGGCGACGCCGCCGGACAGAGCGTCCCGGCGTGGTCGTCCCCACGGCGAACCGAACACCGGCTCCGTGGTCCTCATCGCGCCGCGCAGCCCGACGACCGCCACACCGACATCGTCTGGATAATGCGGGGATGGACGAGCAGATCGCGGCTGAGATCGCAGACGAATATCTGACCCGCTGGCGTCGCCTGGCCCTCTACGCGGAACTCGCCGTCATGGAAGAGAACGAGGACAAGGACTGGGAGAACGTCGTTGGTCGGGACGGTAACGAGTACGAGGTACTCAACTACGTCTTACGTGACGCCGGCGAACGCCTGCGGATGGTTGTGGCGGTGAGCGGGAGGCGGCGCCGCGCAACCACGGTCACATTGACGAGCGAGCTGATCATCCGGTCGGACGGCACTTACGTGGAATAACCTTGGACGCGCTATCTACGGCGGCGCAGCAGCACTGAGGCGAGCCAGATCACGGTGGGCAGGAGCATCAGCAGAACAACGAAGCCGAATACGGCATCGAGTCCGGCGGCGGTTCCAAAGTCGAGCATGGGCACATCGTCATCCATCCCGTGATCATAAGCGTTGCCCGGAGGGCGTTCACAGTGTCGGACCCGGTGATCTGGGAGGCGTCGGGCGGCCATCAGGCGGCCCGAAGTGCGATGTTCCGAACGGATTCCCGCAGCGCGGACTCCCGTGGCGGGCGACCAGTGTCGGAGGCTCCGTGCCCGACTCCCACACCGCACCCTCGAACGGCGTCCCCCGCCGATCTTCGCGACTCACCCGGGATCTTCGCCGTAGAGTCCCGCCCATGTCGACAGTGGTTCACCGGAACACTTCCAGAACGTGGTCTGTCCCCGGAACGGTCATTGTCTGCGGCATCCTGTGGGCGATCGGATTCTTCGCCTGGATGTCCGTGTCCACGCTGCAGAAAAAGGCGTGCGGACTCGACCCGTTCACCGGACACGAGACCGCTGAATGCGCTCCCATCAGTACGCTGTCCGGCATCCTCTTCCTCGCGTGGCTCTTCGCACCGATCGGATGCAGCCTGCTGGGCAGCTTGATCTCGTTCATTCCACGACCGATGCGACGCGCCCGCCTGGCGGCGCTTTGGCTGATCCCCCTCTGGCCGCTCTCGGTGGTCGTCGGTGCGGTGCTCGCCAATGAGCTCTATTGACTTGGCCCGGTATCACGTGCGGCTCGCCGAGATCAGGTCACGCCTGTCGCCCGCGAATGTCCGCCGCCAGCGCGCCGACGTCCACCGGCCTGGTCGTGTCCACCTGGTAGGTGTGATGGAGATCGAGCGGTTGCGCGTCGAGCGCCCGTTGTTCCCAGTGCTGATCCGTGACGAGGATTCCCCTGTGGACGGGGTGTCTGCTCGCCTCACGTTCGTCGTAGCGTTGACGCGCGATGGCGAGGGGGACCGTACATCTGACTTCGTGCGCGACCTCCACCCCCGCACGGCTCAGTCCCGCGACGACGACCGGTCGCAGATCGACCGGCCAGAAACTCTCCAGTACGGCGCCCCGGCGGTTGTCGGCGAGAAGCGCCCACAAAGTCTCACCCGCTGCGGAGCCGAGCTGCCCGCTCCACTGACGGCCGGTGAATCCCGCAGGCGGAGCCACACCGAGCCGGTCGGCCAGCGTTTCCTTGATTCGGTCCTTGCTGAAGAGCGGCAGGCCGAGTTCGGCGGCGAGTACCTTCGCCAGGGTGGTCTTGCCCGCCCCGGGCAGGCCGTTCACGAGGACCACGAGCATTCGCCGATGTTAGATCACCGCGCTCCTTGATACCCACACGAGAGATTCGGCAGAGTACGCAGCGTGGCCGACTTCATCGAGGTACATGTGACGGCAGCCGATCGTGACGAGGCGGATCGAATCTGTACGGCCGCCGTCACCAACCGACTGGCGGCCTGCGCCCAGGTCGCGACGCAGATCCGTTCGACCTATCGGTGGGAGGGCGAGATCCAGCAGTCGGACGAGTGGCTGATCCTCATGAAGACGACGGGGCGACGCTTCGCGGAGCTTTCGGCGCTGATTCAGGACCTCCACTCATACGACGTCCCCGAGATCGTCGCGATCCCCATCACGCTTGGAACACCCGCCTACCTGGAGTGGATCAGCAAAGAGACATCTCCGCAGTGAGAAACCCGGTTGAATGCCCGACCGCCTGCGATGAGGCGCGGTAATGGGCACGACGACGTCTGCATCGCGATGCTCTGTCCCCGAGGTCAGGACCCCAGCCGACGCCCATCGTGGTGCTCGATCGGGAGCTCGCCCCCCGGGGCGATCCCAAGCGTCTTCAACTCATCGAACCACTGATCCCGGTGAGATTCGGGCAACCGTCTCCCACACCAGGGACAGAATTAGATAGCGACAAAGAACTTCTGCTCGGGAAATCGTAGGAGCACTCGGCTGTGGCTGGGGCGGCTGCTTCGGCCAACCTCGCCGCACGCAGGTCCACGATCGGTTCCGAACGCGCCGACCTTACTAGGATCGTCGGCCGATGCTTCAGCGCGAAGTGTCGCCTTGGCTGCGATGGCGTCGGTCAGCTCAGCGGCACGATCTCGATGATGACGTTGCCGATCTTCTGCCCGGTTTCGACATAGCGGTGGGCGTCGACGATGTCGTCCAGCGGGTAGTGCCGGTCGATGACCGGCTTGAACCGCCCGTTCCCGATCAGTTCCTGGAGCTGCCGGACCGTCTCCTGATCGTTCATCGGGAAGGGGAACTTCACCCGCTTGCCGCCCAGCAACAACGTGACCAGCGGCAGGATCAGATTCTGCCACCAGGGACCCAAGTCGGAGGAGAGATAGACCCCATCGGGGTTCAACAGCCGCTTGCAGCGGCCGAAGGTACTTTTGCCGACCGCGTCGAGCACCGCGTCGTAAGTCTGTGTGTCCCTGGTGAAATCCTGTGCCGTGTAGTCGACGACCCGGTCGGCGCCCAGGCTCCGCACCAGCTCCAGGTTCGCCGTGTCGCATACTGCGGTTACGGTGGCATCGAGGCTCTTCAGGAGCTGCACCGCAGCCGAGCCGATGGCGCCGGTCGCCCCATAGACGAGGACGTTCTGCCCAGCCCGGATCCTGGCCGTCTTGATGAACGAGAGCGCATAATGCGAGCCTTCGGTGCCGGGGGCGGCCTCGGCGAAGGTCGTGCCCGCCGGGATGGTCGCGATCATGCCGGCTTCGGGAACCGACAGGTACTCGGCGTGGGTTCCGAACGCGCCCTCGTTGTATCCGAAAACCCGCTCACCCACGGCGAATGACGTGACGCCGCCGCCGACTGCTTCCACCACTCCCGCGAACTCGGTTCCGAGAATACTGCGCCGAGGCCGGGTAAGGCCGGTGGCCAACCGTACGAAGAAGGGCCTCGCCGCCCGGTAGGCGCAGTCCGTTCGGTTCACCGTCGTCGCATGCACCCTGATCAGAACGTCCTTGCTCCCGGCCGATGGTTTGTCTACCTCGGCGATCCGAACCACGTCCGGTGGGCCGTACCTGGAATGAACCGCTGCCTTCATGGAAGAACTCCATTGTCCAGGTCGTAAATTCATGCGGTGTAGAGCATGGGACTGGTGCCAGCATAACCGCTCGCCTTTCGGACTTCTTGAGTTCGGGTTACGGGAATCGCGTCCATGCCGCCGATCCAGGTGTTCTGGACGACGCTGGATACCCGTATCGCAGGAACCGTCCCACCCCGCAGTCGCGATAAAACTCCCGTTCTCGCAGGTAGACCGCGCCTCGTGTGTCCCACGGACGATGCGTTCGACCTCGCCGTGGTGGTCGTATGAGTCCGTCACCACGTACCGATCAAGCACGTGTTGAGTTCCCCGGCCAACCCGATGAGAAAAGGCAGTGACAGGACCTGAATCAGTACGTCAGCGAGAACCAGCTCGGTGTCGAGGAAGTCAAGGAGTCGCGCAGCAGCCCAAGAGGCGCGGAATGAGGTTCACGCTCAACGGCGCCCTGTCGCCGACTGCCTGGGCACGGTCGGCAGCCTCATCACAAACACATCCAGCAGTAGAGCAGCTGATCATGTTCTTTCGCCCGGCGTGCCAGACCGACGAGCTCCTTGGTGAGCGACAGCATGAACTCGTCCTCATCGGCGGTGAAGTGGGAGAACTCCTCGATGGTCGCCCACTGCTCCGCCAGCATCGGCAGTCGGGCGTCGTCCACACCGGCGAGCATGTCGCGAGCCTGCGCCGGCAGTGCCGCGATGGCGGGCCCCGCCAGGTACGGAGAGTCTTCGGGTAGCGCATGCCACCCCTCGTCGCTTCGTGGCGCACCCTCCGGGGGCGGATACAGCTCCACCGTCTCGACAAGTCCCAGGGAATAGTCGACTCGGCCGGCGAACGCGACGAGTTGCCCCAGGGCGACCTCGGGGTCGATCCATTTGGTCGCCACCACATCGAACTCCGGAACTCCACGCGAAGTGTCGGCGATCTCGCGGGAGTGCTCAGGCCGGCTCGTCGCTGCGGCATGGTCGGCGGCACGGTAATACTCATAGAACGCACCCATGTAAGCGCTCCTGCCCGGGGTTCACGGCGACATGGCCGCCTTGTGGCAGGTCGACACGCTAGGACATGCGACCGACATTTCCAGGAGGCGCGACTCGCATGCCTTCCGAAGCCGGTGGCGGACTTCGGCAGGCCGCGTCTCAACTCGCAGAGCGGGCGTGAGCGGGAGGCCGTAAATCCGCCGGTTCGGCTCACGCGAGTTCGAGCTCGCAGTCGCCGCACCGGTAGGAAGAAACCGCCGCCAGCGGAAACGCAGTGGCAGACCTCTTGCGTTGAGTACCCGCGATCGCCTTGTATCCCCGCGATATCTGGGACAGCACCGGTTGTTCCCCGCGCGGGTGCCCGCCTCAGCCCCTGACCGCAGGGCGCCTGTCGCGATCATCCCGGAGTCTGGGAACTCAGTGGCAGCGCATGTCGAAGCCGGGTTCATGGGGTCCGTCGAAGAACTCCACGATGACGTCCTTGAACCCACTCCGCCATGATCCGAATGGGTTGACGTAAACGGTGCCGGAGAGTGCACGGCCTTCGACACCGTCGATGGTGGCGGACCTGTAGTAGTGTGCGATCTCCGAGTCCGGCAGCTTGGTGAACAGAGCCATGCGGACCAGATAGTCGCAATGGTTACTGTTGCCGGCCTGAAGGCCCACGGTGCCCTGCACGCCGTGATCGCCCCGCTCCGTCTCAGGCGGGAGTGAGAGCATGCTCACCCGTTCCTCCAACCGGGCTAGCTTCTCGTCGTTCCGCCACTCAGGGACCTTGAACACCAGGACATAGGCGACGACGGAGGCAAGGATCGCCAGGCACACGTAGAACGGCCACCTGCTCCGCCGTACCGGTAACACCTCGGGAACTACCTCGGTCACCATGCCATCCTCCAGCTCACTCGGTTGATCACCATTCAACACAACCGGCTGGTACGGCGCCGCGGCGTTTGGTCGGCGGATGCGGGGCGTACGGCGCGGCACCCGCGCGAGAACGGCCCCGGGCCGCACGCGCAGCGCCCCTTGATGTCTACCAGAACTTGCGAGAGTTCATCGAGGTGCACGCTGAGCTGCGGCGATCTCGACATCCGCTCCAGGGTCTGCCCTGGCCGGAGGCTGAGCGCGTCACCATTCGCGGCTCGCGATCAACTCTTCCCGGTCTGCGTCTGCGAACCCGTAGGCGGAGGCCACAAAGCAGAAGTCGTCGCCGATCACCTCGCGGGCCACGGTCTCTATCTCGCTGTCGGCCGCCTCGAATTCGGCCTCCAGTTCGTTGAACTTCTCCGTCGCCGCCTGGGTGAGGACGTACAACGCCGCGAGGTCCGACGGCCGCTCGGCCTCGATGCTTTCGCACAGGCGCAGCAGGATCTCTCTACCCTTGTCAACGACGTGGTCGGGGTAGTAGCCGTCCTCGTACATGTCCTTGAGGAAGGCGTGGCCGGTTATCTGCTGGTTGGCGGGCGGCACCTGATCTCCTGTTCTCGCCGTGATCCGGTGTGTCGATTCTGCACCTTGCCACCGACAAAGAACCCCCGCCGGAGGCATAGGTTCGAGGGGCACCGGCGCTATGTCCGTTCCCAGTTGTCGAAGGTGATAACGGTTGCCTCTTTCACATCCAGCCATTCGCTTTCAAGGCGCATGCCGGCGGATACCTCGATGAAGGCGAATGCCGCGCTGAGTTTGCCGCGATAGTCCTCCGGATCGAGGCTGTCGAGTATCGACAGGAAGTCGGCCATGAGGTTGGGGTCGCCCTCCTGGATGCGGTGTTCGGCGAAGATGAAGTCGCACATCCGCGCCTTGATCTCGCCGGCGGCTGCGTAGAGGATCGTGTATCCCCCTTTGAAGTGCCAGGTCGTCATCCACACCCGTGACGTCTTACTGAGTTCGACGAGGATGTGATCGGGTATGGCGTAGCCACAGCTGAACTCCAGGAAGCCGTAGGTTCCTTCGCCCTCGAAGGCGAGGAGCACTGGCTGGTCCCCCGTGAAGGCCTCCTCCGTGGGATTTTCCATGGTGTGTTGCGGGGGCTCACTGCCTCCGTTCAGCTGGCGCAGGAGGCCGTCCACTGTGATCTCTTTGTCGAGGGGTTGCACAACAGTCCAGCAGAGCGCGTGCTCTAACCACTGGTGCCAGTCGAAGAGATTGCGGTAGTGATCGATCACGGTGCTGATTGTCGCGGAAGGTACCAGGAAGCAGCGCGGCAACCGCGCTCGGAGCGCTCGGTTGGTACGGCGAGGAGCGCCGCACGGTGCCCGGCCCGGTGTCCTGGACCGGCCCCAGGCCGCACGCCCGGGCGGCGGGCGGGCTGGGGGTGCGGCAGCGCGCCGCGCCGCCGCCTGATGCCTGCGAGAACTCTTCGGCAGTGCGCGGGCTTTGCTTCCGTGGTCTTCGCCGCCTCGGCGATGAGATCGGCCACCAGTTTTGGGCAGGTTGCGATGGTTGCTCTGGAGTTTTCGCTGTGTGGGCTGCCGTCGATGTCCACGATGATGGCTCCGGCTTCGCGGGCGATGAGGACGCCTGCGGCGATGTTCCACGGCTTGTTGCTCAGCATGATCCACCTCAGCCACCTATGGTCCTCCGTCCCGCGCGGGGGTCGTCCCGGAGCCGGAGCACCCCCGCCGGAGGCGTCAGTTCCGGCTTGTACGTTAATGCCGCGTTGGCACGCGATCCCCGAATGAGGAGTAGAGCGGGTATGGGAGCTTGGGACAGCGGTCCTTTCGACAATGACACGGCCGCCGACTGGTGCGGCGAGTTACACGACGCCGATCCCGAAGACCGTGCGGGCATGGTCCGGCAGGCGCTGCTCGCCGCAGCGACGTGTGGGGGCTACCTGGATTCGGACGAGGGGTGTGAAGCGATGGCGGCGATAGCTATCGTTGCGGCTGAGCGCAGTGGGGGACTGCCGGTCACTTCCGTGTACGCGCCCGACTTCGTGCTCGACGGGGGCAGGATCGGACTTTCCGATGACCTTGTGCCGCTCGCACTGCATGCGCTTGATCGTGTCCTCTCTGAGGATTCCGAACTCTGGCAGCTATGGAAGGAAGCCGACGACGGCCGATCGTTGCTGGCTGAGGCCGAGCCGGTGCGCGCTGCGCTTCTCCGAGGCGCGGATGGCTGAGTGGCCATCCTGGCGAAGGTTGGGGAGACGGCCTGCGGCGACGGGCTGATGATCGGCGAGTGGGCTGAGTGCGGCGGGTGCGCGATACGGCGATGCCCCGCGTGGCGCCCGCGCTGTGCCGTGAGGTGCCCAGCACATTGCGGATAATCTCGCGTGCCACCGATGCGACCGTCCGCTCGCCATTCAGCACGATGCGGACGGCTTCTTCCTTGAACTCAGCCGAGAACTGCATGCGACGCCTCGTCCCGACCTACCTGTTCCAGACTGCTGTCGGCCTATGTGGCCGACTGTCCGGAATCTGCTGGGCATCTCACTGTCGCGCAGAACGATGATTCGGTAGTGGCGGGCGGAGCTGCTCGATACCGGCGTTTCCCTCACGATGACCGCCAAGGCGTATCGGTTGCTGCGTGCCGTACTCATGGCGGCCGCGACCGCGCCTCATCCCTCGCAACCCCTGCAGCATCCGCAGGGCCGATGTAGAGCACGCCGTAGAGCGGCCCTGTCCTCACCACCTTCGCGAGCCTGCGATGGGGTGAGTCACCGCCCTCACGCCGAGTCAAGGCCGGGACCGTCGGATACTCATCGTGCCGAGTTGGTCTGGGACTACGGGGTTCAGGTCGGAGCGGGTCGGGCGACCATGAGTATTCGTGAACGCCCTCGGCTGGCCGTCTGTTCTGGGAAGCGGATCACGCTGGCTTCAACGCAGCGGGAGCGCCCGAACGCGGATCCCTCCAGTGGTGAAGGCCGCGATCGCGCCCGTGCGAAGGTGCTGTTCGAGGACCTCGAGATTAGCCAAGATGATGTCGACCAGGTCGGGTGGACGGAGCCCCACAAGTTCGCGCATGAGGATCACGGAGGGTTCGGTCGCACGGGCGCGGGCCAGGAGGGCGTCGAAGTCAGTGTCGGCGGAGATGATGGTCCGACTGTCCACGACGGCGAGTTCCATGATCGTGGTGTCTGGTGCGCTCTTCGTCTGGAGGTCGCACACATGGACCGCATTGTGACCCGCTTTGGTCAGCAGCTCGGCGACGCGGGGTGAGAGGTTCTCATCGGCCAGGAAGTTCACGCTGGCTCGCGGAGACGGTAGAAGTGGACGTTTGTCGACGCCGCTGCGTACTCAAGCGCCTGTTTGATGTCCTCGCGCTCCAAGGCGGGCAGGCGCGTGGTGGGCATCCCGCAGGCGATCATCCCCGCGCTTCGGGAACACCTTGAGGTCTACGTGAAGCCAGAGACGACCGCTCTGGTCTTCGCGGGTGTCAAGGGCAGTCCGATGCGCCGGAGCGGATTCAAGAGACTTGCGGGCTGGGCCGGGGCCGTAGCCGGTATCGGGGCTCCGAATCTGCATCTTCGTGACCTTCGTCACGCCGGCAACATGATCGCTGCCACCTCAGGCGCGGGCCTCAAGGACCTGATGACGAGGATGGGCCACGACAACGTCAGAGCGGCGACGATCTACCAGCACGCCGTCAGAGGGGCCGACAAACTGATCACCGAGGCGATCGACAAGCACCTGGTCGGGCACGAACGGGCACGCGATGACGACGAAGACGGGCCTCCCTGGGGTGCTCGCTCCCGGGGGATGATCACCAGGGCTAATGGCACGTTAATGGCACGCGGAGATCAACGAGTCAATACAAGATCAAAGCCCAGGCTTCGAGTCCATCGGACGACCTGGGCTTTCGCTAGGAGAGCGGGTGACGGGAATCGAACCCGCGCTGTCAGCTTGGGAAGCTGATGTTCTACCATTGAACTACACCCGCGTACCGGCCGAAGCCGCGTCCCCCACTGTAGCGGAAACCGGGCGCCCCCGAGCAACCCCAATCCACCTCCCACGCGCGGTAGGTTGCTCAACGTGCTGCTTTCCGACCGCGACATCGTCGCCGAGATCGACAAAGGCCGCCTGAGCCTGGACCCGTTCGACCCGGAGATGATCCAACCCTCCAGCATCGACGTCCGCCTCGATCGGTTCTTCCGCGTCTTCGAGAACCACCGCTACCCGCACATCGACCCCTCGACCGAGCAGGCCGATCTGACGCGACTGGTGGAGCCCGACAGCGAAGACCCGTTCATTCTGCACCCGGGCGAGTTCGTCCTGGCCTCGACGTACGAGGTGATCACGCTCCCCGACGACCTGGCCAGCCGTCTGGAGGGCAAGAGCTCGCTCGGCAGGCTGGGCCTGCTGACGCACTCGACGGCCGGTTTCATCGACCCCGGCTTCAGCGGTCACGTGACGCTGGAGCTGTCCAACGTCGCCACGCTGCCGATCAAGCTCTGGCCGGGGATGAAGATCGGCCAGTTGTGCGTGTTCCGGCTCAGTTCGCCCGCCGAGCATCCGTACGGCACGGAGAAGTACGGTTCCCGCTACCAGGGCCAGCGTGGTCCGACTCCGTCGCGTTCGTTCCACAACTTCCACCGCACCCGGATCTGAACCCCGGCAGTCCGGGCACCAGGAGCGCCAGCAGGGGCAGCACAGCGGCGGCGGCGCCGGCGACGAGCACGGGTTCGGACCCGTGGGCGTCGGCGAGGAGCCCGGTGGCGACGAGTCCGAACGGGGTGGGCCCGAGGACGGCGACCCATTCGAGCGAGGCGACGCGTGCCTGCCGTTCGGGCGGCACGGCGCGGAGCATGCCGATGATCCACTCGATGGCGGCGATCTCAAGGCCGACGCCGGCGAGGAGGAAGCAGGCGAAGACGGGCCAGGGCGTGGTGGCGGCGAGCAGGGACAGCGGCACCAGCCCGTACGGCAGCAGCCCGATCATGGCGGTGAGGCCGGGCCGGTTCCCCCGGTGGAGGGCGGCGAGCAGCGCCCCGACGAGCCCGCCGAGCGACAGCGCGGCGAGCGACAGCCCGTAGACGGCGTCGCCCTCGTGCAGGGGCAGGAAGTTCCAGTCGTGGTGGGAGGCGGTCGCCGGGAGCAGCACCTGCGCGGGCGCGACGATGAGCGTCTGGTGGAGGGCGAGGACGGCGATGACGGCGCTCATCCAGGGCCGGGAACCGACTTCGCGAAAGCCCTGGCGTAACTCGACCATGAGGGCCCGGCGGGGCTGGGCGGGCAGGACGCGCTCGCGCATGAGCCAGATGAGCACGGCGCTGGCCCCGAACCCGGCGGCGGCGGCGACGAAGGCGGTCCACGGCTCCCAGACGACGGCCAACAGGGCGCCGAGGAAGGCCCCGAGGAGGGATCCGGCGCGCAGGGAGACGCTGGTCATGGCGATCCCGGTACGGCGCTGCCGCGCGTTCAGCAGGGTGGCGAGCATCCCTTGGAGGGCGGGACGGAAGAAGGCCTCGCAGAGTCCGCCGACGAAGACGGCCACGCCCATGAGGAGCGCGTGAGGCCAGACGGCGACGGTGGCGGCGACGGCGACGAGTCCGAGTTGGGAGCAGGCCATGACGACGCGACGGGGCAGCCGGTCGGCCCAGACGCCGCCGAGGAGGGCGAATCCGACGAGCGCGATCAGCCGTCCGGCCAGCACGAATCCGATCGCGGAGGCGCCGTACCCACCCCTGACGAGTGAGATGACGACCGCTATGGGGAAGATGGAGTCGGCCGCCACAGAAGCCGTAAGGCTCCACCAGAGCAGACGAAAGGCACGATCTCCCATCACTGCCCGCATGTGAGTCAAGGATGCGTCATCGTCAGGCCAAAAACCAGCAAAGCGCGAGGGGGGCAAAATGACGATCATGCGAGTGGCGGCCGGGTTGTGACGTGCCCAACGACGGGTAACCAAGACATGAAGTTCGCATTTTGCCTGGTTACCCGTACCCTCTTCCACGGACCATCCCCGCACATCTGGAGTACGACGTGCGCCTGCGTCTCACGCCTCGTGAGGACAGCTACTACGACCTGTTCGCCGACTCGGCGAACAACCTGGTCACGGCATCACGCCTGCTGGTCGAGATCATCAGCGACGGCTCGGACAGGGAAGCCCTGGCCGAGAAGATGCGCGCCTGCGAACACGCCGGTGACGAGCGCACCCATGCGATCATGAACCGGCTCAACGAGAGCTTCATCACGCCGTTCGACCGCGAGGACATCTACCGCCTCGCCTCGAACCTCGACGACGTGATGGACGCCATGGAGGAGGCCTCCGACCTCATCGTCCTATACCAGATCGACCACCTGCCCAAGGACGTCATCCGTCAGGTGGAGGTGCTTGAGCGGGCCGCGGAGCTGACCGCGGAGGCCATGCCACGGCTGCGCTCGATGAAGAACCTGAACGAGTACTGGATCGAGGTCAACCGCCTCGAGAACCAGGGCGACCAGGTTTACCGGCGGCTACTGGCCAAGCTCTTCAGCGGTGAGTACGACGCGCTCACCGTCATGAAGATGAAGGAGGTCATCGACCGGCTCGAAGAGGCGGCGGACGCCTTCGAGCACGTGGCCAACACGATCGAGTCGATCGCGGTCAAGGAAAGCTAAGTGGACCTCACGCTCGCCCTCGTCATCGGCGTGGTCATCGTTGCGTTGATCTTCGACTACACCAACGGTTTCCACGACGCGGCGAACGCCATCGCGACCTCGGTCTCCACCAGGGCGCTCACGCCAAGGGCCGCGCTGTTCATGGCGGCGGCGATGAACTTCATCGGCGCCCACCTGGGCACCCAGGTCGCCCAGACCGTCGGCAAGGGCATCATCGACGCTCCCCAGGGCACTCATGGACTGGTGGTGGTGTGCGCGGGACTCATCGGCGCCATCACCTGGAACATGGTCACCTGGTACTTCGGGCTGCCCTCGTCCTCAAGCCACGCGCTGATCGGCGGGCTCATCGGCGCCGCGCTGGCCTCGGCCAGCCTCGTCCACTGGGACGGCGTCGTGGAGAAGGTCGTCATCCCGATGATCCTCTCCCCGCTGGTCGGCTTCACGCTGGCCTCGGCGATCATGATCGCAATCTATTGGATCTTCCGCAAACGGCAGCCCGGCCCGACAAACCGGGGCTTCCGTTACGCGCAGACCGTCTCGGCCGCTGCGATGGCGCTCGGCCACGGTCTGCAGGACGCGCAGAAGACCATGGGTGTGATCTTCCTGGCCCTGGTGGTCGGCGGATACCAGAACCCGAACGACCCCATCCCGCAGTGGGTGATCCTGGCGGCCGCGGGTGCGATCTCGCTGGGCACCTACGCGGGCGGCTGGCGCATCATGCGCACGCTGGGGCGTCGCATCATCGCACTGGACCCGCCGCAGGGCTTCGCCGCCGAGACGGCGGCGGCCACCGTGTTGTACGGCGCCGCCATCGGCTTCGGCGCCCCGATCTCGACCACGCACACCATCACCTCGGCCATCATGGGCGTCGGCGCGACGAAGCGTCTGTCCGCGGTGCGCTGGGGGGTGGCGGGCAACATCGTGAGCGCCTGGATCCTCACGATCCCGGCGTCTGCCCTGGTCGCCGCTGTGTCGTACTGGGTGCTCCACCTGATCGTGGAGTGATCGAGTACATCACGTCGACGTCCCACCGGCTGAACCCGAGGCCGGTGTAAAGCCTGACAGCGGCCGCGTTGGCCTCGTCCACGTACAACATCACCTGGGCGAGGCCACGTGCGCGCAGATGGCGCAGCCCCGCGAGTGTGAGGGCCCGGCCGAGGCCGGTGCCCTGCTGCGAGGGGTCGACGCCGACGACGTACACCTCGCCGAGCGGCTCGTGGCCGTGCCCCTCCGCGCCGTGGACCTTGGTCCAGTGGAAGCCGACCAGCCGCGAGTCGCGGTCGGCGAGGAAGAAACCGGCGGGGTCGAACCACGGCTCCGCCTCCCTGCGCAGCAGGTCGTCCATCGTCCACGCGCCCTGCTCGGGGTGGTGGGCGAAGGCCGCCGAGTTGACCTTGAGCCACGCCTCCTCGTCCTGTCCGGGGACGAAGGGGCGCAGCCGTACGCCTGAGGGCAGTTCCGCCGAGGGCAGTTCGGCGAACAGCGAACGCCGCATCTGCCACAGCGAGCGGACCCGCTCGAACCCCAGCGACGCGGCCAGCGCCCCGGCGCCGTCGTGGTCGCCGTGCGCCCACAGCCGCAGCCTGCCGCAGGCCATTTCCAGGGCCGAGCGCAGCAGCCGCTCGCCGTGCCCCCGGCGGCGGTGGGCGGGGTGCACGACCAACTCGCCGCTCGGGCCCTCGACGGGGTCGGTCGGATCGACGTGGGCGTAGCCGACCAGCGTCGCGTCGTCGTACTGCAGCAGGGAGCGCGCCCGCTCGTCGCCGCCGTGGCGCAGGTGAAGCATCACGTGTTCGTTCAGCGGACGTACGCCGTCGGCCTCGGTGGCCGCGTCAACGACACGGAGCACTTCGCCGATTTCCCGGTCATCGAGGCGTTCTCGGATCTTCACGTGCGTGCCCATGGATCGAACTCTAGGCGTCCCCCTGGCAAACACCGCCAGAGGGGCGGCCGGTGAATCGTTACCTTTGCGACATTGGCTGCATGGATTGGCCCCGTACCGTCATGAGCCATGACGTCTCGTTCCTTCCTCCGGGTCGCGCTGGCCGGATCGGTGGCCTTAGGCGGGCTCGCCCTGTCCACCGTGCCGGCGGACGCCGGTCAGGCCGCCAGGACCGTTCCAGTACGACTGCTCTCCCTCAACGACTTCCACGGCCACCTGGAGCCGCCCACCGGCTCGTCCGGCAGGATGGTCGACGAGAACGGCGCCACCGTCGAGGCGGGCGGCGCCGCGTACGTGGCCGCGCACATGAAGGCGCATTCCGACGGGAACACGATCGGCGTCGCCCAGGGCGACCTGATCGGCGCCACCCCGCTGATCTCCGCGGCCTACCACGACGAGCCCGCCGTCGAATTCCTCGGCAAGGTCGGTGTGAAGGTCTCCGCCGTCGGTAACCACGAGTTCGACGAGGGGTACGCCGAGCTGCGCCGGATCATGAAGGGCGGCTGCCACCCGGTGGACGGCTGCTCGCCCGCCGGCCGCTGGCCCGGCGCCCAGTACGACTACGTCGGCGCGAACGTGCTGTTCAAGAACCCGGACGAGCGCACCGACGCCACCGAGGGGCTGGCGACCACGCGGCAGGCCAGGCAGCTCCTGAAGGAGTGGGGCGTGCCCGCGCTGCCGCCGGTCAGCGTCAAGTGGATGAACGGCGTGCCGATCGGCTTCATCGGCCTGGTCACGCAGACCACGCCGGGCATCGTCAGCGCCGACGGCATCAAGGACCTGAAGTTCGTCGACGAGGTCAAGGCCGCGAACGTGGCCTCCAGGCTGCTCACGCTCCTCGGGGTGAAGGCCCAGGTCATCCTCATGCACGAGGGCGACCAGGTGACGGCCGGCCAGTCGCCGGACGCCTGCAGCGCGTTGCCGGGGGCGGGCAACCGGGTCGCCACGCAGGCGGCCGCCGAGATCGACCTGATCCTGAGCGGTCACTCGCACCAGGCCTACCGGTGCACGGTCAAGGACCCGGCGGGCCGCGACCGGCTCTACTCGCAGGGCGGCTCGTTCGGCCGGGTGATCACGCAGGTGGACTTCCGCGTGGACACCCGCAGCAGGGACGTCGTCCGCGACACGGTCACGGCCGACAACCACGTCGTCACCCGTACGGTCGCCCCGGATCCGGAGATCTCGGCGTTCGTGCGAACCTGGAAGGACCGGGTCTCCGCCGTCGCCAACCGCCCCGTCGGCAAGATCACCGCCGACATCGCCAACACGGCGGCCCCGTCGGGGGAGAGCGCGCTCGGCAACCTGATCGCGGACTCGCAGCTCGCCGCGACGAAGCAGGGCGGGAACGCGCAGATCGCGCTGATGAACCCCGGTGGCGTACGGGCGCCGCTCAGCCACGCGGGCTCGCCGGCCGGTGAGGGCGACGGCGTGGTGACCTACGGCGAGGCGTACGAAACTAAATGACACCGTAGTTTACCAGGGCAAGCGCTC
>NZ_BAAAHQ010000056.1:0-24802 GCF_039525605.1 Nonomuraea longicatena
CCCCTCCTGCGGTACCTCGGCCGCCAGCCGCCCCGCCGCCTCGGCCGCCAACGCGGTCAGCGCGGCCTCGTCGCCGGGGTCCGGCGGGGGCGGCACCAGGTCGCGGGCAACAGTGTCGAAGACCTCGGCGGGCACGCAGAAGAACTCCGGCACCCGGAACCCGGCCTGGCGCAGCGCCTCCTGCCGGGCGAACTTGTGACCGCTCACGCCGGCGTCGGCCAGCCTCGGGTCGCCGGTGCCGACCAGCATCACCACACCCCCATGAGCAGACGGGCGCGCCCGCCGGCGAACTCCGGGTAGCCGGGGACCGACCACAGCACCCGCTCCTCGGTACGGATCCGCCACACCAGCGCGCCGGTCAGGAGCAACAGCGCGACGGCCGCGTACGCCTGGTGGAAATAGAGGACGAATCCCATGTTGGCCAGGAGCATCCCGGCGTAGGCCGGATGCCGGACGAACCGGTACGGGCCGGTGGTGACCAGCGGGTGCTCGTCGCGGCGCAGCACATGATGGGTGTAGAGGGCGCCCAGCGCGCGGATCGCGGCCGTCCGCAGCACGATGCCCGCCGCGAACAGCGCCACCGGCGGCAGCATCCAGGCCGTGACACCACTCCACGGGGCGGGCGGCACCACGGTCGCGAACACCAGGAGGATGCGCGCGCACGCGTACGCGGCCAGGGTGCGGCTCTCGGCGACGGGCTGCGACGGCTTGCGGAAGGTGACCGGGATCTCGATGCTCATCCAGGCCAGGTAGCCGAGGACGAGCAGCCCGGAGACGAGGTTCGCGCCCTCCGCCGCGTCGGCCAGGTAGCCGGCGGCGCGTACCACCATGACGGTGACGGCCGCGACGAACAGCACCCTGGTCAGCAGGGTCACCGGGGCCGCGCTCATACCGTGCACCCGGATGTCGGCTGTCCCACTGCCGGGCGCCCGGCATGGCGGAGTCGGCGGTAGATCGCCGGAGACGCGGCGTAGTAGTCGATCCCGACGCTGCCGCGCGGCTCGTCTCCCGCGACGACGTCGAACCGCATCAGGGAGCGTCCGCGCGGCGGGGCGGTGCAGGCCCAGCGCAGCCGCAGGTCCCAGGTCAGCTCGCACGGCAGGTCGGCCTCGACGGCCAGCAGGATGAGCCGGGTGTCGTCGGGTACGGCGTACTCGACGTGGCTGAGCATGGTGGTGAACTGCCGGGCCGCCTCGATGACGGCCTCGGGACAGGGCGGGGCGAGCCGGTGGCCGTCAGGCGGGCGGCGCAGCGCGACGGTCCGCGCCGGGGCGCTGATCAGGACGTTCTCCGGCCGGTGCCGGTGAACCAGCTCCCCGGCCGCCGGTTCCAGCGATTCGTCGGCCTGGAATGGCCCTTCGTGGACCTCGCACCAGCCCTCGCAGACCAGCCGGCCGAGTTGGTGTGCGCGCACGGCCATCCGGTCGCCGTCGGGGGCGGCGGCGAGCTGGACCGGCTGGTCCGGCTCGCAGAACGTCGGCAGGTCGAGAGACAGGCGTAAGCGGCGGCCCGGCTGTTCGAGACAACCGGGGTCGGTGGTGCGGAGCAGGTCCAGCAGGCCGCAGACGAGGGCCATTCCGGGCAGGTGGTCGAGGGGGTGGTCGAAGAAGTACGGATCGTGCGGGTGCACGGTGAGCGTCGAGGTCCGGGATTCGGTCGTCAGATTCATAGGATTCCCTCCCCGTTACGGTGAAAGGTGCATGAATCCTGGTAGGCACTTAATGTCCGGGCATCTTCCGTATTGCTCTATTTACATCTTTCGGTGTTATGGATCGGTCCTTTTCTAGAACGGCCAGTTCTCGCCCGCTTCGAGGGGCGGCAGCACCGTGAACGCGGCGTGGATCTCGTGCTTGTTCGGACCGGCCGACGTGGCCGCGCCCTTGAGCCTGGCCGCGTCGCTGAGCCTGGCCACGTCGCTGAACCCGGCCGGGTCGCTGAACCCGGCCGGGTCGCTGAACCCAGCCGGGTCGCTGAACCCAGCCGGGTCGCTGAACCCAGCCGGGTCGCTGAACCTGGCCGCGTCCAGGGCCGCACGGCGTTCGGCGTGGCGGCGGAGCAGGGCGAGCGATTCGGGGATGGGGTTGTCCCGGCCGTGGCGTCGGTCGAGGGCATGCCGGAACAGGTCGCCCTGCCAGGGCTTGTCCGGGTCCGGGGTGGGGTGGGTGACGGCGATGACGTCGCCGAACCGCCAGCCGTACGAGCCGGTGTCGTGTTCGAGCAGGGCACGTTCGGTGTACAGGCGGCGGACGGCGTCGGCGACGCCGCGCTTGACCGGCTTCGGGATGCCCCATCGGGAGGTGGCGGTCCAGTAGGCCAGCGCCGCGCCCGACTCGTCGGCCCGCTGCAGCGCCGAGGCCGGCAGCGGGATTCGAACCCGCGAGCCACTACGGGCAAGAGAAGGAGCAACCGTTGTCCGGCACACCGGGCGCGCTCTTGCACGGTAATGGGCGATGCGCCGCTTCGCGAGAGGATATTGCTTCATGACATCTCACGAACGGTCAGACATGCGGCGTCTGCCGGACTCTCTCGGCGAGTTCGTGCAAGCCGCGCCGTACAACCCATGTGCTGATGACTCGCTGCGACTGGTCGGCATCGGCAAAGCCGGACCGGACCGCCACACGGTCCGGTCCTGCTTCACGCCAGGCTCACATCATGAGCTCATACGTACACAGGACAGGAGCGAACAATGTGCCTGAGCTCCTTTGCGGCTACAGCTTGCGGATCGACACCGCGTTGTCGCCGATGCCGCCGCCCCGGGCGTAGACGCACTGGTATGCCTGAACGACGGCGAGCACCGTCCAGCCGGGCGGAGCGGGCTGGTACCCGCAGATGACGAGGGTGCGGCCGGACGGCATCCCGTTGAGATTGGTCAGCGTCTGCTGGTTGTTCAGCACCCGGTTGGGCGACGTGCTGGGGTTGCAGCTGTCGGTGTAGTGCAGCGCGGTGGCGTAGAAGCCGGCCGGTGGGGGCGGGTTGATGCAGCCGACCACGGTGCCACCCGAGCGGGTGTCGCGAATGTCCTGGATGATCTTGGCGTTGTAGTAGATGGTGCCCGGCTGACCGCAGATGTACCAGTCGCCGTACCAGGTCACGACCCAGCCGGTGGGGATGGGCGTGTTCACGCACACGGTCTGACTCGGGCCGCGTGCCGCTGCTCCCGCCGCTGGGGATAACAGGGCCGTCACGGCGACGACCGCGACAACGACGGCGGTCAGTAGCCTCATCGTCACTCCAGGGGAATCGGATGCGAAAGGGACCTCACTGGTCACGCCACGCCGACGAACCTCGCCGTCGCGACGGGTGAACCGATCCGCCCCATCATCACCTCACGCGAACGACGCGAAAACCCCGAACTCCGAGACTGACCACATTTGGACATTTCACCTAAATAATCAATAGATTGGGCGGGTCGGGCCGTCCAGCCGACACAACGGCCACCCTGGACAGCAGGCCCTCGGCGGCTCCGGACAGGGCCCTTGCCGATAAAGCCCGAAGATATTTGACTGATACGAAGGCCCGTTTCCGGTTCACAGGTTGCGGGCCTTGCGGTTTGTGTGCGGCCGGAAGTGTTCGAGCCCCAGCCGTCTGATCTGCGATTCGGGCCCACAGGACATCCGACCATGGCCCGTTTCGGGCATTGCCCGCCTCGCCTCCGCACTACCCACACCAGCCGCTCGACCAGATTCATCTACAATCCGACACAGAATTCCCCGCAAGGGATAATCATCCATGCATGCCTGAATCGTCTTGCGCAACAAGCTTCAATGGGGATTCTGCGTTCATCAAATGACAGCTTGAACACTACATGGCAACTTGGTGCCATGTAGTGCAAAATCGTCACGGATTTCCTAGTGTGTACTTGCGCGAGGAATTCTATGCTCCCGGCAGAAGGGGCGGCGTATCACGGCACGCGACCGCCGACAGGCTGCTCGCCGGTACTCGCACGCCGCCTCCGTCCGAAGGAGATTGCCTCTCTGCGCGCCCACCGACCGGCCACAGCATCCCCTCTCCCTGGAGTCTGATATGCGGAGAAAAGGCTCAGTACGCGCCGCCCTTCTCGGCGTCGCATTGTTACCCCCGGCCCTCGCCGCCCCCTTGGCTTCGACCGCTGCCTCGGCCGCTACGGGCGTCGTCTCAGTGGAGGTGCTCCCCGCCGATCCGCTCGCCGATGCTGGCCCGTTGACGTTCCAGCAGGCGTTTGCCCTGGATGAGGCGGAGGCAAGAGCGTTGGGCAACCCGGCCGTGTACGCCCAGCCGTACGTGGACGCCTCCGGTGTGGTCCACCTCCCGGTGACGACCGCCGAGGCACAGGCGGCGGCGACCCAGCCCATCCTCGTGCCACCGGACAGCGCCGCACCCGACGACGGCACCGACAACCCCGACGCTGTACCCCCACCCGCCGAAACCCGCGGCAAGGGCACAGCGCCAACCGCCGACACCCCGCCGAAGGATCCGACCGAATCCAGAAGCACCGGCATCGAGAACACCAGTGAGGTCATCCCCCAGACCCGGGTCGTACGGCACACCTGGGAGCGACTGCAGCAGATCTCCGACGAGATCACCCGGCTCACCCCTGCCGATCTCCCCGACCTCGACAGGATCCACCGCCTCGAGATCGACCCCGTGTCCGGCCGCGTCATCGTGGGCGCCACCGAGGCCACCGGCGCCCTGCGCACCGCGCTGGCGGCCCGTTACGGAGGCGACGCCGTGGCCCTGCATGTCACTCCCCGGCCCGGCGCCACCCTCGCCGTGAACCGCCAGACCGACAGCAGCCCCTACTTCGGCGGCGCGATGTACAGGATGAACGGCAAACCCCATTGCACCACCGGCTTCGCCTGGGACTACCGGGGAGACCACTACATGCTGACCGCCGGGCACTGCGTGGGTGTGGGCAACTACCCCACCAGCGGCAACGGGCAGGAGATGGGCATGGTCACCCACGACATCTTCACCGGGGCGGCCAACGGCAGCGTTCCGATCGGCGACAAGCATCACGGGGATCTCGCTCTGATCAAAATGGCCTACGGCCGGAGCGCCCTGCCGAAGACCTACGTCGGGAACAAGAACTCCGGCAGTTCGCGGGAGGGGGCGGGCATGTCGTCACGCCGGAACAGGCCAGGCGACCGATTCTGCACCGGCGGCGCCTTTGGCGGCGAACTGTGTTACTGGTCGGTCAAGCGCACACGCGTGACCATACAGGAAGTCGAGGGTGGGGCCTGGATGAGGAACGTCGTCGAGGCCCAGAGAGACCCCGGCAGACGCTGGTGCGTCATCAGAGGCGATTCCGGGGGGCCGGTCTACGCTCTCAACCGACAGGGCAAGGTCCGGGCCAAGGGCATCATCAACGCCACCAACCTTCTGGAGTACAACTGCCACATCTGGTTCACCGACATCCACGACGCGCATGTGAGACTGCCTGGCACCGTGAAGTAGCCCTGGCAGGCCCCAGACAAGCCCGCGCCCTCCTACGAAGGGAAGGCGCCGAAAGGGCTTCCGCTGGTGGGTCGCTTTCGCCGGCTGGGCGGCCAATCTGGTCGCGGGGTGTGCTGGCCGGGTAGCCGCCCACGTAGGTGATCAGACCGGGCGGCAACGGGACCACCAGTGTCTCGATCGCGTCGGGCAGGAACGAGATCAGGTCGAGACTGCTGCTGACCGTCCGCAGGGCGGTCAGCACCGTTAGCAGGACCAGGTAGTTGCCTGCGGGGCGGCTACCCTCCGCTCTACGGCAGTTCGCCGAGAGGACGGGTTTCCCGCTCAGAAGGTTAAGGAGCGCCCTCTTTCGCCATTTTCCACATTTGGACCAACGACTGCCGCTCACTTCGCCCTGAACAGCGGATCCTCCCGCTGGGCCTGCACCAGCACGTGATCTTCCAAACGTCGAACTGACGAGATGCGGAAGCCCGAAAAGGGCAGCTCACCACCCGGCAAGGAGGCAGCCCGGCCGGTCAGGCAGACAAGAACCTCATCAACCAGTCCTGCAGCGGCGAACAACTCGGCGAGACCACGGCCACCCAGTACCAACAACGAACGAACCCCCGCCGCGTAAAGAGCCCGCAGCGCCATCTCCGGAGCATCGCGCGACAGTTCGCCAGGCAGGACGAACGTCTCGCCATGCCCTCCCGGAACGCCTTCCCGCAGGTGCCCATCCGAACCAACCACAGCGTCGTACCCGTGGACGTCGACGCCGGGCACCTGGCGGTGATCCTCGGCGTCGGCGCAGTACGCCCACGTCACGAACGGAGTACCTCGCCCCACCGCAGTCAGCCATGGACCCAGCACCAGCTCAGCTTCGTCGGCCAACACCCCGACCTCGACGTCCGTCCCCTCCCGGCTCAGCTCAGCCACGCCACCCGCGCCCCGCGACGTCGGATCGATGACGGCGACGACCACGCGTGCGATCCCGGCCTCGATCAACAACGCACGGCACGCGGGAGCACGACCCACATGATTACAGGGCTCCAAGGTCACCACCGCTGTCCCACCGCGCGCGGCATGGCCGGCCGCAGCGAGGGCGTTGCCCTCCGCATGCGCCTCACCCTTGCGCCGGTGGAAACCCTCGCCGACCACGCGACCGCCCGAGTCGAGAATCAGGCAGCCCACCGGCGGATTCGGGCTCGTCGTGCCGAGACCCAGCGCCGACACGGCGATAGCACGTCGCATGGCCGCGACCTCTGTTTCGGAGGCCATCAGACCGCAGACGTGGCATCCAGCTCGGCCAGGAACTCCGCGACCGGCTCCAGATGAGCATGACGTGCAAGCTGAGGCGCAACCGAATTGACCATGGACAGGATTCTGGTCGAGCCACTGTCCTGGGCGACAGTCAGCGCTTGCACGGCCGCGTACGCCGCAGCCTCGGGCTGGCGCTCCGCGACCAGGGCGATCGACAACCCGGCGTGCGCCAGACCGCGATCCCGTTGGTACGTCGGCGACAAATCCTCGATCGCCGACTCGAACGCCCGCACAGCCGCCGCCGGGCGCCCCAACGTCAGCCAGACCCGACCGCGCTGCAGTTCCACGTACGCAGGCGTGCAGAAGGAACCATGACCGGACCGCGCGTCCCCGGCGTCGTCGGTCGTCGCATGCTCACGCGCACGGTCAAGCAGCTCATGCGATGCCACCTCGGCCCCGTCCAGCGCCATCCCATGCGCCTGCTGCTGCAGAATCGCAGCCAGCATCGGGCCAGCGGTATTGCCCTGCTCGCGACACGCCGCCTCGGCAAGGCCCACCACCTCGGCACCATTGCCTCCGGACAGCGCCTGCTGACTGCGCCGGAACAGTGTCCACGCGACCATGGGACGGTCGCCGGCCTCCAGCGCCCACTCCATCGCATGCCCTGTCCAACGACGGCTGGCGGTCATATCCCCGGCGTCCTCATACAACCAGGCTGCGGACTCCGCGTACATCGCGGCGAGACGAAGGGACTGATCGCGCAGCGGTGGACGTACATGTCGAAGCAACGCCGTCAGAATGGTGAGCTGCCTGCAGACGCCGCCGAGGGCGTGTCGCGGACCAAGCAGGTTGTCCGTCCGCACCAGCGTGTGCCACTGCTCTCCCACGTGCGTAAGCAGTTCCTCGGTGTGCGCCGCCGACAGGCGC
Source organism: Nonomuraea longicatena (assembly GCF_039525605.1). Classification (NCBI taxonomy): domain Bacteria; kingdom Bacillati; phylum Actinomycetota; class Actinomycetes; order Streptosporangiales; family Streptosporangiaceae; genus Nonomuraea; species Nonomuraea longicatena. The sequence continues at coordinate 7,597 of NZ_BAAAHQ010000056.1, forward strand.
TGCATCCGGCGATCCACCAGTGGATCCACGGCCGGCACAGGCAGCGCCAGGGAACTCGCCGCCTGCATGGGGGCCTCCGCTCGGGGCGCGCCCCTACGTTTCGGCACCAGGTCCACGAATTCGCCGTCAGCGTTCAACGCTGCTTCGAGTTGCTGGGCCAGTGGCGTGGATGGACGCTTCAGGTCATTAGCGACCTTGGAGAGGTATCCGGCGTCGTAGTGGGTGGCCTTGGCCAGCTTGCGCAGCGAAATGCCGCGCTCTGCCATCAGCGCCCGCATCTTCTCGCCAAAGGTCGTCATTGCCTACCCACGAGTCCCGAAGCGCGTTGACCTGTTGACCGGTGTTGCCCACTGACCGAAAGGCAACAGGCAACATCTCCCACGGTAGCGCCATCACGGTCTTCCATGGCTGGAAGAAGGCAGATCACGCCAGCCGCGAGGTTCCTTGGTGCTGATTGCTCGCAGAACTGGTTCGGCCCCGGCCCGGTGGGTGAACACCGGGGGCTCCGGGGCCTTGATCAGAAATCGAGGTCCTGACCCATGACCAAACTATCCACAGTCCAACCTCCTCACCAGAGCGCGTCCACGAGTGACACGGCCATTGCCTTTGACACGGCGCTGGACCCGACAAGACCGAACACCTCCCGCCTGTACAACTACCTGGTGCTCGGTAAAGACCACCGTGCGCCTGACCGGGATCTCGCCGAGAGTCTGAGGTTCTGGTTGCCCGGTCTGGCCTATGCCGTGCAAGCGTGCCGCTCCTTCGCCCTGGAGGCCGTGGCAGCGGCGGCCGGATCCGGCTGCGGCCTGATCCTGGACCTCAGATGCGGATACCCCCTCGGGGAGACCGTCCATGCGGCCGCGCTGAAGGCCAACCCGGACGCCCAGGTCCTGTACGTGGACGACGACCCGGTGGTGGCCGTTCACGCCCGCGCCCTGCTCGCGGACGGCCCCGCCGTCCAGATGATGCAGGCCGACATACGCCACAACCTCGGCCGCGTCCTCGTCCACCCCTGTGTCCGCGCACGGATCGACCTCCGCGAACCCGTCGCCGTCGTGATGACCGGGCTCGCCGAGTTCCTCACCGACGACGAACTGACCGCCGTGCTGGACACCCTCGCCGACACACTGCCACCGGGCAGCAGGCTCGCCCTCAGCCACGTGGACCCAGGCGTCATCCCGAAACAGGCGATCGAGACGGCCACCACCGAATGCGCCAACGCGGGCATCCTGCTACGGTTCCGGCCCGCGTGGAAGGTCCGGGACCTGCTCGGCAGCCGGTGGAACTGGGACGAACTGCCGTCCGACTCGCTCCACCACCTGTTCCTCGACGAGCCCACCACCTTCATCGGCGGCGTCGCCACCCTCTTCCCGTCCGAGGAGAACCGGTGAGCGGCCTCGACGCGGCACCGGATCGTCTGCTGCCGGTGCCCGCCCAGCGAAAGCCCAGGTGCGGCGAGGCCCACTGCCTCACACCCACCGTCCCCAAGCCCGTCACGTTGACATGGGAACTCGAAGCCGACTGGTGGCGCCGCCGATTCGGAAAGGAGGCCCGGGTGCTCCGCCACACCTGCCTCTGCCAGCCGATCAGCTACGAGGAGCTCACCTGCGGCGGTGTGTACCGCATCCGCCGCATCGTCGTCGCCAACACCGGTCTCCTCAACTATCTGAGCCCCCAGACCACACAACGAGGGGCGGACGAACTGTGGGAGCTGATCATCCACGGAACCGCAGTGTGAGACCACCCTCGCGTGTCGCCTTCACAGCCGCGCACCACGCGCCGCAGCCGATTCGTCCCCCGGCCACGCACCCCGTCCCGCCAGACCCACGCGGCAACCCCGCCCATCCAGGACCGCCGCCTTGGTCGACCCCGCCTGCCACTAGCGCTCACCTCTGCCGACAACGTTCGAGGGCCGCCCACACGTGAGATCGCGAGTGGTGTCCACTTCTGGGCCGATGCTGCGGACGACCTCAGCTGGTCACGGCCGGATGGCACCCCGGCCGGATCACCCACCTGTTCACGCTGGTGCCGCCGTCGTCCTGGACGCTGCGGCGTGGGGAAAGGTCGGAGACGGCCAGCCGCCAGCACCCCACGAGAGCCGGACACAGCGGGACACCGAAGGTTGATCCATTACACGAGAAACCCAGGCCACCGTCTGGTGACCTGGGCTTTCGTGTGCACGGCCGGAGGTATTCCAAACCCAACCTTCTGATCCGTAGCAGGATCAAGGACGTCCAGGAGCATCCACGGCGAACAGAAAAGCGACTTCGCAGAGAGCCCGGCGCGGAAGTAAGCCGTTGACTGCTCGCGAGGTGCTGTCGCTACGCTGCGATCGTGATCAGCCGAGAAGGAGAACTCCTGGGCTTACGGGCGGCACACATGTTGGCCGAACTTGGCTGCTGTGAAATCGAGTCGGGATTGAGCGAGGCGGAGATCGACCGCATTGAGCGCGTCTTCGGCTTCGAGTTCGCCGATGATCGCAAGGCGTTCCTCGCAACCGGACTGCCGGTAAGGGAGGAACCACTACCCGGGGCCAGGCTCCCGCCGCTGGTCCCCTTTTGGAGAGACCTCCTCTGAGACTTCGGCAGGGGCTCCCACCGACGGTCCGCTGGGAGGTCACAGCCCCCGGCAGAAATCGACATGGTGGACATCGAGCGTGTCGGGGAGAAGCCCTTGGCCTCACGTGGGAGAGGCACGCAAGATGGCCGGGGACGACTGGAAGACCTCGGACCCGACATTCACGCCCCGGGCCGGTACGCCGATGCATTCGAGAGCCATTGCCGTCGAGCGGGCGTTCCGCGCATTCGCGCACGACACCGGGCACACCTGCGCCTCGCCCCTGGCCGCCCTCGGCGTCCACCCGCGTGTGGCGATGCGCATCCTGCGGCACTCCCAGATCTCGATGACCATGGACGTGTACACCCACCGCTCTCGCAGTCGAGCGCCGAGCATCGGCTACGCCAGCGGACGGAGGCAGCCGAACTGATGCAGGCCGGAGCCGAGGCCGTGACCGGCACTATGACGGAGCTGGCGGAGAAGTGCTCGCGCTGTGTGACAGTGACCTCAAAGTTTGTACAACTTGTTGAACGGTGTAGTGATTCGTTCCTGCCGCGATCCGAAATCGACCATCACAGCGATCTCGCCTTCTACAGTGATGACGATTCCGAGACCATATCGATCATGGGTCACTTGGTCGTTCACGAAGAACCGCTCGGCAGGCGGGACGGGGGGTGGGGGCTTGAAGGGACTTGTGGGCAGGTGACGACGGGACGCCCCGCTGGCTGGCTTCATTCCCTTCAGTATGCGCCGCCCGTGAGACGCTCGCTACCAGGGGATGGAGATCGCCTCTACGCGCACGCCTCTCGACGACCACCGACACCCTGACCCACGCCGTTCAGCCTGCGGCCAAGACCGTCAGTTCGCTCTTCCCCACGCTGATCAAGCAGCACAACAAGGCGAACCCTCAGACACCGCCGCCTCGTGCTCGTCCTCACGACCTTCGCCACCTTCACGCGACAACGCTGCTTCTCGCCGGTGTCCCCGTCCACGTCGTGGCGGGACGCCTGGGGCACGCTGACCCCTCGATCACCCTCAGGGTCTTCGCCCACGTCGTTCGCTCCGGCGAAGCCTCGCAGCCTCCGCAGCAGATGCCTTCGCCCAAGCCATCGAAGAGCAGGAAGACCCGTGTTAGCAGGGGTGTTAGCAAGATCCGGAGATTGTCCTGACATACACGAAGGCCCGCTCCAGGCTTTCCCTGGTAGCGGGCCTTGAGGTTGTGCGCGGCCGGAGGTACTCGAAACCCCAACCTTCTGATCCGTAGTCAGATGCTCTATCCATTGAGCTACGGCCGCTCGTCACCACCGCCCTGACCTGCAGGACCGTGCGACAGAGAATAGATTACCAGAGTCGTCCAGTGCTTTTAGCCCGTCCGATCGGCGCCGGATACATCGAAGTGTGTATCCACAAGCATCCGTCCGATGGAGGGAGCACGCTGCGGACGGTGATGAGATGGGGGGATGATACGCCCTGCCGTAGGAGCCCTCCTGGCCTTCGCCATGGGTGCTGCGCTGATCTACGGCAATGCCTACATCGAGCGCGGCTACTCCGCGTGGGTCCTGCTGATCCCGCTCGCCGTCGCCTGCGTGGGCGTCACGGTGCGGACCCGGGCGCCGGTGCTCTCGCTGACGCTCGGAGTGAGCGGCATCCTGCTGGACCTGGTGGTGGGCCCGTCGCTGGGCACCGCGCTGGTGCTGACCGACAACCTCTACGCCGCCGCCCTGTACGGCCCGGCGAAGCTGGCCCGCTGGCTCTTCGGTGTGACGGCGACGCTCTCGGTGCTGGCCGGCGCGCTGGCCGCGTTCTTCGGCGAGAAGATCGGCTATGCCGTCGTGGCCGGTGTCCAGGCGGCGCTGCTGCTGGTCGTTCCGGTCACGACGGCGATGGTGCTGCGTCAGCAGCGTGACCACGCCAGGAGCGAACGCGCGCGGGCCGAGCAGGTGGCGCTGCTGGCCGAGTTCGACCGGCAGTCGGCGATCTCGGCCGAGCGCAACCGGATGGCCCGCGAGCTCCACGACATGATCGCCAACCATTTCAGCGCGATCGCGATCCAGTCGACGGCGGCGCTGTCGCGCAAGGACCTGGGCCAGGAGACCGTACGGAAGATCATGGAGTCCGTTCGCGAGAACAGCGTGAAGGGGCTCGACGAGATGCGCACCATGATCGGGCTGCTGCGGCAGGAGGGCGAGGAGGTGGAGGCCACGCGCCTGCGCGTGGCCGACGCGGAGACCCTGGTCGAGCGTTCGCGGCAGGCGGGCATGAGCACGACCTTCGAGGTGTACGGCGAACCGCACGAGTTGCCCGCCTCGGTCGATCTGGCGGGCTACCGCATTCTGCAGGAGGCGTTGACGAACGCGCTCAAACACGGCGACCAGACGGCCTCGGTTCGTGTCGACTACGTGCACGGGCAGGTGGAGCTGACGGTGGACAACCCGGTCAACGGGCACAAGATGGGGCTGCCGGGGGCCAGGGCGGGAGTGGTCGGCATGTCCGAGCGGGCCGCGCTGGTGGGCGGGCGGTTCGAGGCGGGGCCGGTCGGTGACGGCTGGCGGGTCTGGGCGCGACTGCCCACGACGGAGGAAAGCAAGTGAGCATCAGAGTGCTGGTGGCCGACGATCATGCGGCGGTGCGCGCGGGGATCGTGATGATCCTCGACGGGGCCGACGACATCGAGGTGGCGGGCGAGGCCGCCGACGGTGAGGAGGCGGTGGCGATGGCCCGTGAGCTGCGTCCGGACGTGGTGCTCATGGACGTGCGCATGCCCCGCCTCGACGGTATCTCGGCGACGCGTGAGCTGGCCGGTGAGTGCGATGTGCTGATTCTGACGACGTTCGATGTGGATGAGTATGTGTTCGGTGCCTTGCGGGCGGGTGCGGCGGGTTTTCTGCTGAAGAACACCGACGCCGACACGTTGGTGGAGGCGGTGCGGGTGGTGGCGCGCGGTGACGGGCTGATCTCGCCGTCGGTGACGCGCAGGTTGATCTCCGCGTTCGCGAGCAGACCCGCGCAGCGCGAGCCCGACGAGTTGGCACGCCTGACGCCACGCGAGCGCGAGGTGCTCGCGTGCGTGGCGCGGGGGCTGTCCAACGCGGAGATCGCCAGGGAGCTCGACATGGCGGAGGCGACGACGAAGACGCACGTCAGCCGGTTGCTCAACAAGCTCGGGCTGAAGAGCCGGGTGCAGGCGGCGATCTACTACCCGTCCTGAACGACGGCGGGGTGCCAGAAAGCCGTCGGCGACCAGGCGGCGCCGCCCGCGCCCGACCATGATCGTGCGCGGGCGCTGCCACGGTTACTCGGGGACGTACAGGTACAGCACCTCCGCCGTGCAGGCCGCGCGGCGCTCGCCCTCGACCTCGACCGTGACCTTCAGCGTGGCGAGCTGCCCGGCGGGGCTGCCCTTGACGTCGGCGAGTTCGGCGCTGGCCCGCACGCGTGCGCCGACCGGGATCGGGCGGGGGAAACGCACCTTGTTGAGGCCGAAGTTGACCGCCATCGCGATGCCCTTGGTCTCGACCAGTTCGCCCAGGAAGGACGGCAGCAGCGACAGGCTCAGGTAGCCGTGCGCGATCGTGCCGCCGAACGGGCTGGCCGTGGCGCGCTCGACGTCGACGTGGATCCACTGGTGGTCGTCCGTGGCGTCGGCGAAGAGGTTGACCTGCTCCTGGGTGACCGTACGCCACTCGGTGGGACCGAAGGTCTCGCCGACGGCGGCCTTGAGCTCCTGGACGTTCGCGAAGGTACGCATGGGTCGGAACGCTATTGCGGCGCCGGTACGGCTGCCAAGTTCAGCACCCGGTAGGTGGTGTCGTCGCCCCAGTAGACGAGGCTTCCGGAGGTTCCGGTCCAGCCCTGGATATCCTCGATGCGGGCCTCCGTGCCCGTCTCAAGGTCCTTGATCAGCAGGCTCGTCTGCACGAATCTATCGCGGATCGGATATTGCGCGGGGTATCCCATCAAGGGAGTGAAGCGGCTGCCGTCAATCCGCTGGGCGAAGCCTTCGCCGCCGCCGCGTGTTCCGACGCACCAAACCGGCCCACAGCGCAGCCCTTTCGCACGCGCGGGGACCGCGATTCTCTTCTCCTGTCCCGTCTTCAGGTTGACGAGTCGGGTCTGGTTGATCCCGGTGTACTTCGATGTCACGACGATCGGACCGTCGCCCGCCCACGGCCCCGTGATCAGATACAGCCGCCGCCACTCCCGTGCGGGGCCGGTCACGGTCGAGGTCACGCCCTTGGCGTCGGTGACGTACACCGTTTCCCCGTTCATGGTCATTGCGTTCGGCTCGGGGTGGAGGGGCTGCTTGTGGATCCGGGTCGTGGGGCCGCCCGTTAGCGGCGCCCGGTAGTAGTACCGGTACTTGCCCGGTTCGGTGTACCAGACCACCTGCTTGCCGTCGGTGACCGCGTCTCCCACACGCTCACGTGGATCAGGCAGCGTCGTCACCACGCGCTGTGTCTTCTTGGCTAGGTCGTGGATCTCGAATCGCTGGGTTTCGCCCCTTTCGGCGTCCACCACGACGAGGATCTCCGTGGCGCTGAGCGCGTCGATCAGCCGGTGGTGTCGGCCTTGGCCGTTCTTGGCGGGCATGGTGAACAGCGCCTGCGGCCAGACCTTCGCCACGGGGCCCTGTGTGGGAGGCCGTTGCGCGACGACGGTGTCCGGCGCCCGCTGGAGCTGGGCCGTCGCCGTACCGGCTGCGATGACCGCGAGCGCGGCCGTGACCGACAGCAGCCTGCGGCGGGTCCTGGTACGGCGGCGGGCGGCGACGCCGGCCAGCAGGTCGGGGTCGGGGGCGGCGCCGGCCGCGGCCCTGAGTGCGGCGGCGAGTTCGTGTTCTGTCCTCATGCGCGTCCCCTTTCGAGCACCTGTGCCCGGACTCTGAGCGTGGCCAGCGCCCGGGATGCCTGACTGCGGACCGTCGCGCGGGAGATGCCCATGATGTCGGCGATCTCCGCGTCCGACAGATCCTCGTAGTAGCGGAGGACGAGGACGGTGCGCTGCCTCCTGGACAGGGCGCGCAGGTCGCGCCAGATCTCTCCGGAGGGCTGGGGGTCGTGGTGGGCGCGTTCGGGCGGATCACCGGTGAGGTCCTCCTTGCGCCCGCGCCGCCACCAGCTGATGTGCTGGCGGGTCATGACGGTGCGGACGTACCCCTCGGGGTCCTGTTTGTCGCGCACCCGGTGCCAGGCGTCCGCGAGTTTCAGCAGGGCCTCCTGCACCAGGTCGGCCGCGTCGTGGGGGTTGCCGGTCAGCACGTAGCCGTAACGCAGCAGCGCCCGCCCTCGGGCGCGGACGAAGTCCTCGAAGTCCACGTTCCGGGGACGCCTGGGGGCGGGGTTCTGTTGCAAAGATCTTTACTCGAAAACATCGCGCAAGTGTTCGAAGCCGCGCTACAGTTCTAGCCAGCGACTCGAACATGGGTTCGGCCAGTTGAGAGGGGGTGCCATGCTCGTTCAGACACGCCGTAGGTGTTTCTTCCCAAATCTACGACGCCCGCTATACCCCGCAATAAAGTCCGAGAGCGTGGACCCTGTGCGCAATCCCTACGCCCCCGGCGCCGGGCAGCGTCCCCCCGAGCTGGCCGGCCGTGACCGTGAACTGCAGCAGTTCGAGGTCGTGCTGGAACGGGTGGCCCGTGGCCGCCCCGAGCGCAGCATGGTCGTCACCGGGCTGCGCGGCGTCGGCAAGACCGTTCTGCTCAACACCTTCAAGTCCATGGCCATGCAGCGGCTGTGGGGCACCGGCAAGATCGAGGCCAGGCCCGACCAGTCGATCCGGCGGCCGGTCGCCGCCGCGCTCCACATGGCCGTGCGCGAGCTGGCGCCCCGGCATCGCGCGCCCGACCGTATCGAGGAGTTCCTCGGCGTGCTCAAGGCGTTCGCCATGCGCGATCCGGCCGCCGCCAAGGGCACCTCCCACTGGTCGCCGGGCATCGAGGTGCCCGCCAGCCGGGGGCGCGCCGACTCCGGCGACCTGGAGATCGACCTCACCGAGCTCTTCGTCGACGCCGCGAGCGTGGCCACCGACCTCGGCGTCGGCATCGCCCTGTTCATCGACGAGATGCAGGATGTGCAGGCCGCCGACGTCTCGGCGCTGTGCGCCGCCTGCCATGAACTGTCGCAGACCGGCGGGCCGCTGATCGTGGTCGGCGCCGGGCTGCCGCATCTGCCGAGTGTGCTGTCGGCCAGCAAGAGCTACTCCGAGCGGTTGTTCCGCTATGCCCGCATCGACAAGCTCGACCGCGAGGCCGCCGACCTGGCGCTGATCCTGCCCGCCCGCGAGGAGCAGGTGGAGTTCACCCAGGAAGCCCTCGACGCGCTCTACGAGGCCGCCGACGGCTATCCCTACTTCGTTCAGGCGTACGGCAAGGTCGCCTGGGACCTCGCGCCGTCCAGCCCGATCACCGCCGACGACGTCAAGGTCTCCTCGCCGGAGGCCGAGGAGGAACTGGCGGTCGGCTTCTTCGGCAGCCGCTACGAGCGCGCGACGCCCGCCGAGCGCGACTACATGCACGCGATGGCACAGATCGGCGACGAGCCGGTCGGCACCGCCGAGGTGGCCGACAGGCTCGGCCGCAAGCCGTCCAGCCTGTCACCGGCTCGCGACAGCCTCATCAAGAAAGGTCTCATCTACAGCGCCGAACGTGGGCTGATCGCGTTCACCGTGCCGCATTTCGGGAGGTTTCTGCGTGCGCAACCCATCTAGACGGCACCCCTAGTCCTCTATTGGGTTGTCTAGTGGGGAAGCTAGGCAACCCAATAGAGCCACATCGTCATGCCTGTCGAGGGAAATCTAGGGCTGTATAGCGCCAGAGCTATACGGTCGTATATTCCGGCATGGTCTCCGCGCTGACCACTGCCATGCGCACCGTCGGGCGTCGTCCGGTGAGGTGCACGGCGAAGACCACGTCGTCGCCCGCCGTGTTCCTGAACGCGAAGAAGCGCCAGCACAGCTCGCGCCAACTGTCGTACGGCTCGGCCGGCTCCAGCGCGGCCCGGTGCGCCCGCCACGAGCCGCTCGCCTTCAACCGGGCCAGCGTGACGCTCTCGGCGGGGGCCGGGCGCTGCTCGCAGGGTGCGCGGTGCCTGATGCGATGCACGGTCTCCTCGATCTCGGGTGACAGCACGGCGAGCACGAGCACGCCGACGGCGATCGCCCACGACGGCTGGGTGAACACCGTCCAGCCGGGTACCGGTGCCCATACCGACATCAGCGCCATGCCGGTCAGGGCGACCGTACGGGCGATGGAGCGGCGGCCGACGGGGGCGGAGCTCACCTCGCCGAAACACCCGCAGCCCACGTCGGGGCGGCGCCTGCGCAGTTCGATGAGCACGTACGTCGACAACGCGCAGAACACCACCGTCGCCCAGCGGAACAGTGGGTGGTCGGTGAGCAGGAGCCCGGCGGCCAGGATGAACTCGCCGACCGCGCAGCAGACCAGCGCAGGCGCCTGGGCGCCCTCCGGCACGAGGACAGCCGGGCCGAGACGGGACAGTGCGCCAGGCTCGCCGCCGGTGCGAACCGTGGTGAATTTGGCGACCGTACCCAAGACGAGAACGACGATCAGCACCGGCAGCTGGGATTCCAGCACGCGCGTCACCCCAATCCGATCTGGGCGTTGAAGCAGCCCTTGGTCAGGTCTCCCCCGAGTTCCACGAAGGTCGGCGCCGACAGTTCGGCCAACCGGCCGCGCGGAGAGGTATCACATTCGACGCAACGGTCACAGAAACGCCCGGCCAGGCACCCGCACGCCACGATCGGCACCCGGGCGGACCGGTCCGCACAAACGTTGCGCACGTGCAGAAGGGATCCGATCGAAAGGTACGGCAGGCCGGCACACGACACGGCCGAATCGGGACATCCGGCGTCGGCCCGTTCCAGCATCGGGTAGGCGGCTCCGCGCTGGGTGCCGTCGAACCAGACCACGGTGCCCGAGATGCGGCTCTGCTGCGCGGAGTACGCGGGTGGCGGAGAAGGTACCGATCTGGCGGGATAGGCCGGTTGCGAGGTCGCGGGCAGCGTGATCCTCTCCACGCCCTCGTCCACGATGCCGATGCCGTCGAACAGGTAACCGGGCTCCAGTTTCGGGTAGCGGACCCGGAGCCTGCCGGTGGCGCGGTACGGGATGAGGATCGTGCGGCGGCCACGGTGGGTGCCGCAGTCCAGCTCGACGGCGAGGTCGGTTCGTCCGGAGACGTCGGTGATCGTACCGGTCACGCGGGTGGTGTCGCCCCAGAGGCGTTCGACGACCCGGCCCTCACGCAGGGCCCGCATGAGCACCCTTCCGCCCACGGGCAGGTCGGCGGGTGCCACGTCGGTGCCGCGCCAGGCGGTCGCCCAGGGCGCGATGACCAGGCGCTCTTCCTGGCCGTCCGGCGTCTCGATGGTGATCAGGTGCGGGCTGACGTCGAGGATCTCCCCCATGACCGCGGTCAGCGGCGCACCCTTTCCCGGGTCGGGGCCCGGCGTGCCGGGCGTGCGGCCGAGGGCGGCCGCGGCGAGGGTTGTTCGGCGTTCAACACTCGGATACCCCACGCGCATAGCCTCACATGAGCTTCGGTACGGCCCCGGCCGTCCCCGTGAAGGGGAGCAAAATCCGCATCCCCGGTGGAAGGTGTAGACACCCGGCGTCGAACAATCCGCCACCGGCATTGACTGACCTTTATTGTTGATGGACCGAATCATGAATTGCGGTTCAGCCCGAATGGGGGCTCCAGCTGCGATTCTGGCCACGATGCAGACTGCCAGGCGGGAAGAGGAGTTCCGCGAGTACGTGCGGACTCGCGGTCCGGCGCTGCTGCGTACCGCGCACCAGTTGACCGGGCACGCCTGCGACGCCGAGGACCTCCTTCAGAACGCACTCACCAAAACCTATCTCGCCTGGGATCGCATCCAGGACCGAGGATCCCTCGACGGGTACGTGCGGCGGGCGATGGTCAACATCAACATCTCGCAGTGGCGGCGCCGCAAGCTCGACGAATACCCTTCCGACGAACTGCCGGAGATCTCCCCTGAGGCCGAGACCTGCGGCGATGCCCACGTACGCCTGGAACAGGCGCTCGACCGCCTGCCCGCCCGCATGCGGGAGGCGATCAGGTTGCGATATTACGAAGACATGACCGAGCCCGAGATCGCGAGGACGCTCGGCATCAGCGTCGGGACGGTCAAGAGCACGGTCTCGCGGGGCATGGCCAAGCTCAGGCTCGACCTGTGCATCCCGACCCAACCGCCCCCGCCGTAGCGCAGGGCCGTACGACGTCGCGGATCTTGCGCAGGGTGGCCATGAACGCCTCCCGCTCCTCGTCGCCCAGCAGCGCCGTGAACAGGGCGTCGATGTCGGCGAGGTGACGCGGCAGTACGGTCTCCAGCTTGGCGGCGCCGGCTTCGGTGAGCCGGGCGTAGGAGGTGCGGCGGTCGGTGACGCAGGGTTCGCGGCGGATGAGCCGGCACCGCTCCAGGCGGTCGACCACGCGGGTCATGCCACTGGTGGACAGGCCCGTCTGGGCCGCGAGGTCGCTCATGCGGAGGCTGCGCTGCGGGGAGCGCGCCAGGCGGATCAGGGTCTCAAAGTCGATCATGGACAGCCCGGCCTCGGTGAAGACCGGGTTCATGCGCGCCTCCAGGCCGGCGTGCACCTCGGAGAGCAGGCCCATCGCCGTGAGGCGTGGGTCGTCGAAGGGGATCACATCCACAGCCTACTCGACGACAGTTGACTGGAGGAATATTCCTCGTGTAGAAATTTGTTGGCGCAAACGTCCGCACCGCAAGCTTCTCTTTCTAGGAGATTCACTCATGAGCATCCGCAATTGGGACGGCCTCGACATCCCCACCACAGGCACCTACAACCTGGACGTGGCGCACACCAACATCGGCTTCGTCGCCAAGCACATGATGGTGAGCAAGGTCCGAGGCTCCTTCACCGACTACGCGGGATCGGTCACCATCGCCGAGAACCCACTGGAGTCCTCCGCCCAGCTCACCATCAAGACCGGGAGCATCACCACCGGCCAGGCCGACCGCGACAACCACCTGCGCAGCGACGACTTCCTGGCCGTGGAGAAGCACCCGGAGATCACCTTCCGGAGCACGCGCGTGGTCGGCCACTCGGGCGGGGAGTTCACGGTGGTCGGCGACCTCACCATCCGCGACGTCAAGCGGGAGGTGGAGTTGAAGGTCGAGTACAACGGCGCCGGCACCAACCCGTGGGGGCAGCAGGTGTGGGCGTTCACGATCAGCGGCGAGTTCGACCGGGAGGACTTCGGGCTCACCTGGAACCAGACGCTGGAGACCGGCGGAGTACTTGTGGGCAAGAAGATCAAGATCGACGTTGAGGGCGAGGCGAACCCCGCCTGAGCAGACATGTCCGCCCTGTCCACAGGTGTGGACAGGGTTATCCACAGGCGGTGGACAACATGCGGGAGAGAACCGCTTTGCTGCGTCGGCAGAAGGCCGGTACTCTGTCGGGAGCCACATGGCTACCGGGAGGCTTCGCCTAGTCAGGTCTATGGCGCCGCACTGCTAATGCGGTTTGGGTTTACCGCCCATCCGGGGTTCAAATCCCCGAGCCTCCGCAGAAGGAAGGCCCTTCCTCGAACATCGAGGGAGGGCCTTTTCGATCTTTCCGGATCTCGGAGTCCATCGCGCCCCTTCATCTGGGGTATTGCGACGACCACCAGAACGGAAGGACCGAGCGGGGGCAGTTCGCCGCATTGGGTCTGAGTCGCCAGTTCGCCCGCACGAGGCGGGCCCTCCCACATGATGTCGGGAGAGCCCGGGAGGAGAGGCTGCCGCACGCTGCCTCTGTACCTGGTGAGACGCCGGAGACGTAGACGTAGTTCGCGCTCCCATGGCGTCCACTGCGACTTGTTCGCCCAATGGTCCACAGAAGCACATGAGCGCGTGCGCCCGCGTCCTGTCGGCGGTCGTCAGCACGGCCTGCGCCTCATCGAGAATCGCCCCCTTGGCGGCGTTGTCCCATGAGCGTGAGCGCCGAGCTCACCATGGCGGGGTACATGTCACGGGGGGCTCGTTGCAGGACCTCAGATCGCGGCGACCCGGGTCACCAGGTGCGGGGTGGGCAGGTCGGAGACCGGCCTCCAGGCGTAGGCGACGATCTCCTCGGCCTGGATGCTGATCTCGGTGTCCTTCGCCCAGAACGCGAACCTGAAGTCGGCGTGCAGGTGCTCGGGCTCGCCCTTGGCGGGGTTGGCGGGGATCTCGTGGACGTCGACGTCCACAGGTGCGATGTCGTGTGCGGGCGGGGATACGGCGTGCTGCCACGGCATCCCGGTCTCTTCCTCCAGTTCGCGGAGGGCGGCGCCGTACAGGCTGCGGTCCTCGGGCTCGACATGACCGCCCGGCAGCAGCCATCGGTCCAGCGCCCGGTGATGGATCATCAGGACGCGTCCGGCGGCGTCGATGACGGCGGCGCTGCAGGTGACGTGCAGCGGCCACGTCTTGCGTGAGGACAGATCCACGGGGGTCGCGGATCTCAGGGCTTCGGTCAGGGGGAAGACGTCTGCGGCGCGGTCGGGGTCGGCGGCGAGATAGCGGCCGAGGACGGCGCTGATCTCCTCACGGGTCACGGTCATATCGCCTCATGGAAGTAGGTCAGCCAGGTAGCCGCAATCCACTGCCGGACTGCGGGGGAAGCTCGCATATGTCGGGATCGTGGGAGCCGGTGGCCAGCAGGGCCAGGGCGGCGACGATCTCGGCCTGGACGAGCAGGATGAACGCGCCGACGCTGGCGCCGTGCAGGAAGTTGACGGCGTTGCCGTCGGCCAGCACGTAGAAGTAGTGGCCGGTGCGGGTGTAGCGGGTGACGTTCGGTTCGACCGCCGTGCGCGAGTACAGGCCGTTGAGCGCCGACAGTTCCAGTTCGTCGTCGGAGCTGGTGACGCTCGCGATGTAGGCGCCGTTGGAGACCCGGCTGAAGTCGTCCTCCCGGAGGGCGAGGTTGCCGGTGGCGCAGACGACGATTCCGGCGCCCGAGAGCGCTTCCGCGAGCGTGGCGGCGGTGCGATACCCCTGTGAGAGGGCCTGGACGCGCCGGACCGGATCGACGTCGTACACGGTGACGCCGACGTGTTTGGCGTGGAGCATCGCGGCGATGCTGCGGCCGAGCTTGCCGTAGCCGATGACGCAGGCGGGGCGGCCGTTGAGGATGTCGTCGCGGGAGCGGACGAGGGCTTCGGTGGAGAAGACGACGGACTGGCCGACCAGGTAGTCTTCGGGGTCCTTGAGAGGGCTGCGGGCCACGGAGAAGATCGGGCAGGGTGGCTTCTTTCCCTGGCCGGTGAAGCGTTCGATGTAGCGCTGGTGGCCGTTCTCGGTGTCTTCGACCACGCCCACGAGTTCGCCGGAGAAGCGGGCGTGCAGGTGCTCCAGGACGGGGGCGAAGTAGCCGCCCACGTCCAGCAGGGTCAGGCGTTGTCCTGCGGCGCGGGACTCGACGTAGGCCAGCGCTTGCTCGGGGTCGCCGAAGACCTTGCGGGCGAGGCCGTCCACCTGCATGACGGTGCTGATCTCGCGCAGTGCTCCCTCGTGGATGGAGCGGGGTTTGGGCAGGACGGCGGCGACGTCGGAGACGCGGGCGACGCCTTCCAGGAAGGGGCCGCGCCCGGCGAGCAGGTGGGTGATGACCAGGCTCGACGGCCGGTCGGTGACGGGGGTCGCGTCGGCGATCCGGCGGAAGAAGGCACGGGCGCGCCCTCTCGAAGTCCTCTTGCGTGAACCCTCCCGAGAATAGATAGCTACCTATTCGCAGTGTCCACGGGGGCGACCTAACCATCAATAGATAGTGATGTAATGGCCCGACAGTTCGAAGGAGGATCACATGGCACGCTGGCGCGAGGTGGCCCAGGCACTGCGCGAGGCCATCGCGGCGGACACCTACCCGCCCGGGACGAAGATCCCCAAAGAGGAGGAGCTGGAGCGGATGTACGGCTGCAGCCGTACCACGATCCGACGCGCCGTCGCCCAGCTCACCGCCGAAGGACTGCTCACCCCCGTCCGGCGCGGCGGCACCACCGTCCGCGAGCAGCCCGAGCGCGCCGTCCTCGCCCTCGACACCCAGGCCCACCGCGACGAAATCGGCTACTACTTCAGCCAGACCGTGCAGAACCTGCGCGCCCTCCGGCCGCCGACCGTCACCCACGGCCCGTGCCCACCCGACATCGCACCGCTGCTCGGCCTGCGGCCCGCCGACCCGGTCGTCGTCCGCGACCGTGTCCTGGGCGACCCCGCCACGGGCGACGTCGTCCAGCTCGCCACCTCCTACCTGCCCGCCGACCTCGCCGCGAGCACCGTACTGGCCGAAGCCGACACCGGGCCCGGCGGCATCTACGACCGCATGGAGACCGACCTCGGATGGGGCCGCCTCGACTGGGAAGGTGTGATCACCGCCCGTCCCGCCACCCCGGAGGAGGCCGAACTCCTCCGACTGGCCGCCGGGGTACCGGTGCTGTGCGTGACCCGGATGAGCATCGCCACCGCCGGCGCGGCCGAAGGACGCGTCGTCGAGGTCAACACCACCCGACGCGACGCCTCCCGCGTCGAAATCCGCTACCCCATCACCCGCGCGGCCACCGCCCCGACCGAGGTATGAGCACCGGACGACTGAAGCTCTGCGAGCGGATTCCAACCGGGTCAGCGCAGTGCGTCGACCGGTTCCATGCGGGCGGCGCGCAGTGCCGGGTACAGGCCGGCGAGGAGGCCGACCAGGGCCCCTGCCAGCGGCGCGGCCAGTGCCAGCCGTACGTCGAGGACCGGTGTCCACTCTCGTACGGCCGCCACCGCGACGACGGCGATGGTGCCCAGGCTGGCCCCGATCACCCCGCCGGCCAGGCCGGTCAGGCTGGACTCCAGCAGGAACTGGGCGGCGATGTGGCGGCGGGCCGCGCCCAGGGAACGGCGTAGGCCGATCTCGGCGACCCGCTCCATGACGGTTACCAGCGTGACGTTGGCGATGCCCACCGCGCCGACGACCAGGGAAACCAGGCCGAGGATGAGGAACAGGCCGTTGACGTCGTCCTGGGCACCGTCCCGTGCCCGTTTGGGGCTGGGTGGGGCGATCACCTGCAATTCCGCGCTGCGGTTGGGGCTGAGCGCGAGCGGCGCCTGGCGGGCGATGAGCTCGGCGGCGCCCAACTGGGTGGCGACCAGTACGCGGGTGACGTCCTTGAGGCCGTAGTCCGGACCGAGTGCGGGTGGGATGAGCACGGCGCTGGACAGGATCTGCTCGCGCCGCAGGTCGCCGATGATGCCGATCACGGTGTAGGCGCGGTCGTCGACGAACACCGCTGGCGAGTGCTCCAGGCTGGTGATCCCGAGCATTTTGGCGGCCTGTTCCCCCAGCACCACCACCGGGTCGCGGCGGGCGACGTGCCCGGCGTCGTAGAACCGTCCGGCCACCATCCGGCCGCGGGTGGTCTCCGGCAGGTTGGGGGTGGCGGCGACGACCGCGAGGGTCTGCCCGGTGACCCGGGTCGGGTCGAGCAGGTTGTTGGCGGTCACGACGACGTTGGAACTCTTTGGGCTCTGGGCCAGCGCGGTGGCCGAGGTCACGCCGCGCAGGTGGCGCAGTTCCTTGGCCGAGTCCCAGGACACCAGGGGGTTGTGGCCGTCTCGGGGGACTTCGACGGTGATG
>NZ_BAAAHQ010000056.1:24846-121742 GCF_039525605.1 Nonomuraea longicatena
CGTCGCCGCGATGCCCAGGGTGACCACCAGCGTGGTGATACCGAGGACGGTGCCGAGCGTGGTCAGGGCGGAGCGCACCGGGCGGGCCAGCATGCCGGCCACGGACTCGGTCCACAGGTCACGGAGCTTCACTGAGCACCCCGTCCGTGATCCGGACCCGGCGTTCGGCGCGGGTGCTCACCTCGTCCTCGTGTGTGATCACCAGGATGGTCAGGCCGGCGGCGCGCAGGTCGTCGAACAGGTCGAGGATGGCCTCGGTGTTGCGGCTGTCGAGGTTGCCGGTCGGTTCGTCGCACAGCAGCAGGGCCGGCTGGGCCATGAGCGCGCGGGCGATGGCCGCGCGCTGGCGTTCGCCGCCCGACAGGCGATCGGGGGCGAACCGGCCGCGATGGCTCAGTCCGACCTGCTCCAGCGCCCGTTCGGCGCGGGCCTGCCGGCCGGTACGCGGGTGCTTGCCGTACACCTCGGCGAGCATGACGTTCTCCACGACCGTCCGATGGGACAGCAGGTGGAAGGACTGGAAGACGAAGCCGATACGGGTGCCGCGCAACCGGGTCCGAGGGCCGTCGCGCAGCGCCGTGGTCTCGACGCCGTCCAGCCGGTATGAGCCGGAGGTCGGCCGGTCGAGCAGGCCGAGGATGTTGAGGAGGGTGGACTTGCCGGAACCCGACGCCCCGACGATCGCCACGTAGTCGCCCTGGCCGACGCGCAGGTCCACCTTGTCCAGCGCGCGCACCGGCGGGTCGGTGGGGAACTCGCGGCAGACGGCGGCGAGCTCGATGACGGGCTCAGACATCGCTCACCACGACCCGATCGCCCGTTTTGAGTTCGCCCGCGCGCGCCGGGGTGACCTCCACATCGCCGTCGGCGGTCAGGCCCGTGCGAACCTCCACCTCACGCGTACGGTCCCCGTCCAGAGCCACCCTGACCCTGGGCCGGCCGTCCGCGGAGGTGACCACGGCGGCCACCGGCACGGCCAGCACCTTGCCCTTGGTCGAGCCGACCGAGATCCGTACCGTCATGGTCGAGCCGACCAGGGACTTGAGCCCTTTGGACGAATCAGGCGTGAGCAGGACGGGCACCGAGCCGGTCTCGTCGTCCTTGCCCTCGGGCTTCTTCTCGTCCCCGCCGACCGTGCTCAGCGTGGCGGGCACCTGGGTGCCGTCCATGGTCTCCATGGACGCCTTCTGCCGTGCACGCAGCAGTTTGGCCTCCTTGACCTCGACCGATCCGGTGACCGCGAAGGCGGAACTGGTCACCGTGGCGACCTTCCCCTCGATGGTGTTGCCCGGCTTCACCTCAGCCTTGTCGATGCGGGCGGGCAGCTTCGGCAGGAAGACGATCTCGCCCGCCGGGACGCTCACCCCGTAGGTCTTGCGGTATTCGGCGAGCAATGTCCGGGCATCGGCCAGGTTGGCGACGCTGTGCGCGACCTTCTCCCGCAGCGGCGAGACCTTTCTGGCCCGGCGCAGCGCCTGCTCGGCGGTGACCTCGGCCTCCTTCGCGGTGCGCACCGTCTTGCGCGACTCCTCCAGTCGTTTGTCACGCTCGACGCGGATCTGCTCCATGTAGGCGGTCACCGCCTGCTGTGCCTCGTAGAGGTCTTGTGTGGCATTGGCCAGCTTCATCTCCAGCAGGCTCGTGTCCACCGGGGTGGGCGTGGGCGCCGGGGTCGTGGTCGGTGCGGGCTCCGGCTTCCTGGCCTCGGCCAGCGCCTGTTCGGCCGCGACCACCTGCTCCTCGGCGGTCCGTACGGCCCGGCCCAGCGTGCTGAGCTGGGTCTCCTGCTCGGGCGTGATCTCCGGCGCCGTTTCCAGTGACTTCTGCGCAGCGTCGAGTTCGCGGCGGGCGTTGTCGTGGCGGATCCGGAGTGGCCGCACGTCGAGCCCCTCGTCCAGGGCCTTGCGGTCGGCGGCCAGGGTCTCCTCCGCAGTCTGTACGGCCTGGCGCAACTGCTGCAGGTTCTTGCGCGCCTCCAGGTCGGGCTCCTGCGCCTTGTAGCCGCGTTTGGCGTACCAGCGTTTCACCGCCGCCACCGTGGCCGCGTCGAAGACGCCGGTGACCTTCACCCGCAACGCACGCTGGAGTTGTTCGACGTCCTTGCCCTCGGTGCCTGGCAGGAGCGGACGGTACATCGGCCGCTTGCCCCGCAAGGCGAACACGGGCCGCCCGTTGACCTGCATCAACGTCTGGCCCGCACGGATCGGGCCGGGTTTGGGCGCCGTGGTGACGCGCTGCGGCGTGCCGTCCGCGCCACCGGCGCCGGCCGTCCCGCCGACGGTGCCGGCCAGCGTGACCGGCAGCGGCGAGCCGTACGACAGGGTGCCGCTGACCGTGACGGTGCTGGTGAGCTCGCGCCGTTCGACCGGCGCGGTGACCAGGGAGGGCTTGGGCGCGCGACGCGCGGCCGCCTCGTCGGACGGAGAACGTAGCCGGGAGCCGATCGCCCAGCCCACGCCGGCGATCAACAGCACTCCCACCACGACGATGGCGAGCACTCTCGACCTGCGCACGCCTACTCCAGGACCATCATCGTCGTGCCCGCCTGAATGCTCTCGTCGGGGAGGAGTCGGTCGTTGTTGTAGACCTCGTTGAGCTTCGGGCGGTAGGCGGCGTAGAAGTCCTTGCCGCACTCCAGGTCCTCCAGGGCGGCCTTGATCTCGCGCTGCAGCAAGGCTCGGGCCCCGTCCGGCTCGGAGCTCGCGCCGAGCTCCTTCATGAACGGCTTCTCCGTGCTGGTCGCGATGTCGGAGGGACGCTGCGAGCCGACCCGGTAGCCCTTGCCTTTCAGGCAGCCGGCGAACGTGTCGGCCAGTTCCACCAGCTTGGGGTCGCCGTCGATCTCGCGGCTGATGATCTGCTTGATCAACTCGCCCTGTGCCTTGGCCGCCTCTTCCATCGACTTCAGCTTCTTGCCGGTGGCCTTGTTGATCATTTCGAGGCGGCAGGTGGTCATCGTGTCGAAGTACACCTCCCGCTGCTGCTTCGACAGTCCGGCGACGACCTTGGAGTTGGGGTCGTCGCCGCCGTCGCCCATCTGGCGGGAGATGCGGCCGACGTTGTCGTTGGGGTAGACGAGGGAGGCGGCGAACCCGAACCCGTACTTTTCGCGATATTTCCGCATACCCGAGTAGTCGCCGGACATTTCCTGCTTGACGGCATCCGGCAGATCCGGCCCGGACACGTTCGGGTGATAGGTGAAGCCCTTGCCCTTCATGCAGGTGGCCAGTTGGGCCTCGCGCTCACGCTGCTTGTCGGTGGAACCGGCGGAGGGCGCCGCGGACGCCTCGGTCCCCCCTGACGACGAGCATCCGGTGAGGGCCGCCAGCAGAGCTGCGGTAATCATGAGTGGGACTCGGGGATTGGTCATGGGACGTCACTGTCGCGAGCGAATACTGAAGTGAACCTGAACGCGACTGAACCGCTACCGGCCGCCAGGCCGTACCGGCTCCGCCGGCCTCGTCACTTCGCGATGAGATCGACGACGGCGACGACCGCCGAGACGCCGCCCCCGAGTGCCGCGACGGTGGCCACGGACTTCTCCGGCCCCACCCACAACCCCCGGTTGAGCTGCCGCCACTTCGGCGGGACGACGGCGAGCTTCAGCTTCTGCCACTTGTGCTGCTGATAGGAGCAGCCCATCAGCAGACCGCGCGCGTTTCTTCGGCAGAACTCCCGCTCCCTGGTGAGGGCGCCGCACCAGACCGGCACACGGAAGAGGAAGAACACCGTGGTCAACGCGGAAAGCGCGACAAGTCCCGCGGGACCCAGCGCGCTCGTCAACCAGGCGGTGATCAGTACCACGAAGAGGAGGTAGCCCCAGTACTTCCCCAGCGATCCAGACTTCCGTTTAACCACCCCCGAACATTACCGAGAGTCACACATCATGAACAGAAAGAAAGGGATCACTTCGGGACAGGGAAGTGTCGCGTCGGCGAAAGTACGCCGTCCGGCTCGACGGGCGCATTCTGCTCGACAATCTCCACGTCCGGCCGGAGCGCAAGCAGTCCGGCATCGGCCGCGAACTCCTGAACCACGCTTTCGGCTGGGCCGCAGAGCGACACCCCGGCAAGGCGGTCTGTCTTGAGGTGCTGCGCGACAACTCCGCAGCCGCCGCGTTCTACCGGCGGCTCGGCGGCCAGATCACCAAGGAGTTCGTGGAGCGCTTTCCGGCGGGATTCGACCTGCCCGTCGTCGAGTACACCTGGGATGCCGACACGGTCCGGGAACGGCGTGCGAAGATGGCCAGATGAGTGGAACGGTTGTGGTGGACGGGTCCCCGTTACGCAGAGTCGTGTATCTGGGTGCGACGCTGCTGGCCGCCGTTTTCGTGCTGGCCGGAGTCTGGAGTATCACCCCCACCGAGGATGAGGTCTTCACGCGTTCTGCCGTGCGCATGGAATCGGTCGCCCGCCTGATGGCCGAAGGCGACGAACTCGGCGAGCAGACCGTCGGCACTCTCACGTTCGAGCGGGTCTATCGGAAGAACGGCCTGGTCTTCTTCGAGAAGAACGGCGGCCTGCTGGACGACCGGCCCTACGGCTACATCTGGAGTCCCCATGCCCACCTGCTCGACCTCGAACACGTGAAAGGCCCGTGGTACGCGTATTCGGATCACGTGGAGATCTAGCCGTGGTGAGTCTCGCAGCGCCGACCGGCGCGGGAGAGGTCACCGCGCTCGTCGAGGCGGGGTGAGAGGCGCTCCGGCCTGCCGACGATCCGCTGGACCGAACAGCCCCACCAGGTCGTCGAGCCGTACCACGATGAGGGCGCCCACCCCGGCGGCGACCAGCGCCAGCACCACCCCGGCCAGGTGCATCGCGCCCTCCCCCGCCATCGCACCGGCCGCGAGCCCCGCGCCCGCGAGCCCGGCGAGGACGAGGTTGCGCACCACATGCGTACGGCCCAGCGGCGCGGCGGAAGCCCCGAAGCACCGGCACGGCGCGCTCTGCCCCCGGCGCAGCGCGACGACGATGCCCGTCGTGAGCGCCAGCAGCAGCGCCGCCGCCCCTGCGAGCCCCACCGCCACCGTGTACGGCACAGCCAACGCCACCACCACCACGACCTCGCCCCCGAGTACGGCGTAGGCCGCCACCCGAGAGGCCGCACGCGGCAGCAGGCGAAGGGCCACGATCGAGGCCACGAACTCGTCCGGCCCGCGCAGTTTGCCCACCACCGCGATCACGAAGACCACGGCGAGCAGTGCCTGGCAGGCGATCAGTACGTAGTGCACGGTCCTCCCCGTGGGTACTGTCTCGCGGATCGCCGCTGCGGTAGCGATCCGCGAGACTCGGACGACGACCGGATCAGCGGGCCGCCGTCGACGTGGCACAACTCCTCTGACCGCGAATTGCGGGCAACCGAAACGCTAGATCGAGGACATACAGCGGCAGATACAGCCGAGCTACATTCACAGATGCCGAGCCGCGATGTAACCGAACGTCATCGCCGGGCCGAGCGTCGATCCCGCCCCTGCGTAACTGCGTCCCATGACCGGCGAGGACGCGTTGCCCGCGGCGTACAGGCCGGGGATTACGGCGCCCGCCGTGTCGAGCACGCGAGCGTGGACGTCGGTGACGAGCCCGCCCTTCGTCCCGAGATCCCCTGGGACGATCTTCAGCGCGTAGAACGGCGGCAGAAGCAGCGGCGCCAGGCAGGAGTTCGGGACGACGGCCGGGTCGGTGAAGTAGTGATCATAGACGCTGTCGCCGCGCCGGAAGTCGAGATCCCGGCCGCTGAAGGCGAAGCCGTTGAAGCGATTCAGCGTCGAGCCGAACACCGAGGCGGGCACGCCCATGCGTTCGGCCAGGCCGGCCCAGGTCCACGATTTCACGACCGCGCCGGAGGAGTACCAGGAGCCGGGGAAGTCCAGCGTCGGCGGGATGTCGCGGAAAAGGTAGCGGTTGCGGTAGTTCTGGTCGATCACCAGCCAGGCGGGGATCGCGGCCTTCTCGTACATGACGTGCACGACGTCGCTGTACGGCGCGGCCTCGTTGACGAAGCGCCGGCCCGCCTGGTTGACGATGAGGCTGCCGGGCAGGGTGCGCTCGGACAGGCAGAAGTAGGGCTCGTCCGGCAGCGGGATGGACGGCCCCCACCAGGCGTCGTCCATGAACTCGACGGCGGCGCCGACCTGGAGCCCGGCCCGGTGCCCGTCTCCGGTGTTGGAGTCGGCGCCGACGGTCCAGTCGGTGCCGATGGGCTGCTCCTGGTAGCGCTCGCGCATGGCGGCGTCGTGCTCGAAGCCGCCGGAGGCAAGAATGACGCCCCGCCTGGCTCTGAGCAGGGTGGGGGCGCCACCCCTGGTGACGACGGCGCCGACGACGCGGCCGCCTTCGACACGCAGGTCGACCAGCGGGGTGTTGAGCCACACGGGTACGCCCGCCTGCGTCAGGCCGGCTCTGAGGGCGCCGGCGAGCGACTGGCCCATGGTGAGCGGTTCGATGCCCTGCGCCTTGGCCGCGACCCAGCGGGCGGCGCCCTCCAGGGCGACGGCGGCGCCGCGCGGGTTGACGAGGGCGAGGTTGATCCACTTGTAGTCGGCGCTGTAGATGACCTGCCCGGCGGGGACGGGGATGTAGGCGGGGTTCAGGTTGGCCAGTTCGGGTCCGAGGAGGTTGCCGTCGAACAGGTCGGGTTCGATGGAACGGCCGCCGGGCATGCCGCCGGGGAGTTCGGGATAGTAGTCGGAATAGCCCTCCATCCAGCGGAAACGCAGGGGGCTGTGCCGTACGACGAAGGAGATCGCCTCGGGGCCAGCGGCGAGGAAGGCGGCCTGTTTGGCGGCGGGTACGCCGCTGGAGCCGACGACGGCGGCCAGGTAGGCGGCGGCCTTGGCAGGGGTGTCCGGCACTCCTGCGGCGAGGATGGTCTCGTTGTTGGGTATCCAGATGCCCGCGCCGGATCTGGCGGCCGATCCGCCGAACTTCGCGGCCTTCTCGACGACGACGGTACGCAGGCCACGCCGGGCGGCGGCCAGCGCGGCCGTCATTCCCGCCGCGCCCGCGCCGACCACCACGACGTCGTACTCCTCCGTGCCGGTGAAGCCGACGATCTGGGAGCCGATCAGAAGTCCTGCTCCTGCGCGTAAGACAGTCCGGCGGGTGGGCGTCGGCATGGGGGCCTCCGGGTGTCGACGAGACCCAAGCATGCGATTGGTTGGTGCGACCTGTCAACCGTACGCCTTGCATGAACATTCACTACTGTGCATACTTCTACGTGTGTCTAAAGTGCTCACTTCCCTGCCTGTCCACGAGCGCGTCGGCATCGCCTTCTCCGGCGGTCTCGACACGTCGGTAGCGGTCGCCTGGATGCGCGAGAAGGGGGCCGTCCCCTGCGCGTACACCGCCGACATCGGCCAATACGACGAGCCCGACATCGGTTCGGTGCCCGGACGCGCCACCCGCTACGGCGCGGAGGTGGCCCGGCTCGTCGACTGCCGCGCGGCGCTCGTCGAGGAAGGGCTCGCAGCGCTCGCCTGCGGGGCCTTCCACATCCGTTCCGGCGTCCGCACGTACTTCAACACCACGCCGCTCGGCCGCGCCGTCGCGGGCACGCTGCTCGTGCGCGCGATGCTTGAGGACGACGTGCAGATCTGGGGCGACGGCTCCACCTTCAAGGGCAACGACATCGAGCGCTTCTACCGGTACGGCCTGCTCGCCAACCCGTCGCTGCGCATCTACAAGCCGTGGCTCGACGCCGACTTCGTGACCGAACTCGGCGGGCGCAAGGAGATGTCGGAGTGGCTGGCCGAGCGCGACCTGCCGTACCGCGACAGCACCGAGAAGGCGTACTCGACGGACGCCAACATCTGGGGCGCCACCCACGAGGCCAAGGCGCTTGAGCACCTCGACAACGGCATCGAGATCGTCGATCCGATCATGGGCGTGCGATTCTGGGACCCCTCGGTGGAGATCGCCCCGGAGGACGTCACGATCGCCTTCGAGCAGGGACGGCCGGTCTCGATCAACGGCAAGGAGTTCGCCTCCGCCGTCGACCTGGTGCTGGAGGCCAACGCGATCGGCGGCAGGCACGGTCTCGGCATGTCCGACCAGATCGAGAACCGCATCATCGAGGCCAAGAGCCGGGGCATCTACGAGGCGCCGGGCATGGCGCTGCTCCACGCCGCCTACGAGCGGCTGGTCAACGCCATCCACAACGAGGACACGCTGGCCGCCTACCACGCCGAGGGCCGGCGACTCGGCCGCCTGCTGTACGAGGGCCGCTGGCTCGACCCGCAGGCGCTCATGCTGCGCGAGTCGCTCCAGCGCTGGGTCGGCGCCGCCGTCACCGGCGAGGTGACACTGCGGCTGCGGCGCGGCGAGGACTACTCGATCCTCGACACGACGGGGCCCGCGTTCAGCTACCACCCGGACAAGCTGTCCATGGAGCGTACGGAGGACTCCGCGTTCGGGCCGGTCGACCGGATCGGCCAGCTCACCATGCGCAACCTGGACATCGCCGACTCGCGCGCCAAGCTTGAGCAGTACGCGCAGATGGGCCTGGTCGGCAACACCAAGCCGATGCTCGTCGGCGCCGCGCAGGCGGCCTCGACCGGGCTGATCGGCGCGATGGCGGAGGGGGGCGCCGAGGTCATCGCCTCACGCGGCGAGGCGCCCGAGGCCGAGGAACTGCTGGACAGCGCCGCCATGGAGGCGGGCACGGACTGACGCCGTGAGGGGCTGCCGCACCGAGGGCAGCCCCGATCTGCTCAGGCGGACTCGGACAGCAGGCGCGAGGTGCCCAGTGACTGGAACATCGCGCGGAACGTCGGGCACGGCCAGCGCCACATGCAGGATCGGCAGCGCAGGATCGGGTGGGCAGGGTCGCTGGTGATGCCGCCCGCGTCGCGCGGCTGGTGCAGGTCGAGCAGGCGCAGGCCGAGCTCGGCGAAGGTCAGCAGGTCGTCACGGGCGTCTCCGAGGAAGTCGAGGTCCTCGCCGGCGAGCCGGGTGCGCACGGGCACGTAGCCCTCGTGGTTGACCAGCCCCCGCAGCCTTGCGGCCTCGTCGTGCCATGAGGTGGCCTTCTCCGTACGGACCAGGATCGCTTCCAGCTGCTGGCGAAGCCGCTGCCGCTGGGGATCTTCCGAGTTATCAGTCTTCATGCGTTTATGTGGGTCCAGTCCTTCTCTGATGCGGCCAGCGCCGACAAAAGACCCCATACCTCCCCCCTTCCCGGCCCTAAGCCGGTGTCACTGTGTCAAGCTTCGCGTACTCTCCGTTCTCATGGAGCCCAAACGCCTGACAAAAACCAGGCGATCCCCTATCGGCGTGAGAACGTGACCAGACGGCTTCGCGACGCTAGCCTGCCCATGTGGAGCTCAAGGTCTCGACTCGATCACATGCCGGGTATGCCGTAGTGGCCATCACCGGCGAAATCGACCTCTATACGGCACCTCGCCTGCAGCAGGAGTTCACGCGCCTCCTGCAGGACCGGCCGGGCCGGGTGGTCATCGACATGTCTCTCGTGGAGTTCTGCGACTCCACGGGGATGAACGTGCTGCTGTCCGCGCTCAAACGCATCAAAGAGCAGGGCGGCGAGCTGGACGTGGCCGCGCCACGGCCGGCCGTACGCAAGATTCTCCAGGTCACCGGCCTCGACTCGGTGTTCACCGTGCACGAAGAGGTACCGCAGGAGTTTCTGATCACCGAGGGGTCATGACGGCCGACACAGCGGTCGTCATCCCGGCCAAGAACGAAGGCGAGCGCATCGCCGCCACCGTCGAGACCGCCCTGGCACTGCCGGGCGTCGATCTCGTCGTGGTCGTCGACGACGGCTCGACCGACCGCACGGGCAAGTACGCCCGCGAGGCGGGCGCCAAGGTGGTACGTCACAGCCGCAACCGGGGCAAAGCCGCCGCCATGGAGACGGGGGCCGAGTCCGTGCGGCTGTTCGACGGCGACGTCCCCCGGCATCTGCTGTTCCTGGACGCCGACCTCGGCCACACCGCCGCCGCCGCGGCCGCACTCATCGAGCCGGTACGCCAGGGGCGGGCCGACATGACCGTCGCGGTCTTCAGCACGCTGGTGAAGCTCGGCGGACACGGGATCGTGGTGCGGCTGGCCAGAGACGGCATCAAGCGCGCGACCGGGTTCGAGGCCGTCCAGCCGTTGAACGGCCAGCGTTGCCTGACGCGGGCCGCCTTCGAGGCCGCCCGGCCGTTGGCGTACGGGTTCGGTGTGGAGACCGGGCTCACCATCGATCTGCTGCGCAAGGGCTTTCGGGTGAGTGAGGTCGAGGTGGAGATGTCCCATCGGGCCACCGGGAGCGACCTGCGCTCGCAGTTGCATCGCGCGGGGCAGCTGCGCGATGTCGCGCTGGCGCTCGCTCTGCGCGAACCGTTCGTCCGCGACACCCTCGGCGTCCGCCGCTGACCGCGCGTGATCCACTCGCTGTCAGCCGGTACGGCCCCAGCCGACCGGCTGTGACACCCGGGCATCCGCCGCCGACCGCAGGCGGGGTGTCGCGCTCACCGTCACCCGGGGCGGCCCCGGGTCGACCGGGCGGGCGCGATGGCACCGTCTGGGACGGCGGACGGCTTCGGGACGGCATTCGGTGTGGCGAGGTTCAGGTGGAGGGGGCGAGCTTCAATGGGCTGTGGATAACCCCCTGAGGTCCTCCCCGTTGTCCACAGCCCACAGCTCGCACGACCTCACCCCGACTTTTCGTCGGGCATCATTTGCGGGTGACCTCCCAGACCAGGACCATCGGCCCGACCGTGGCGACCGGGCTGTCCGTCCTGCTCACGATCATCATCGGGGCGCTGGGCCCATCGGCCATGGTGCCGCCGCTGAGCGGCCCGGCGTGGCAGCCGCCGTACTTCCTGAACGTCCAGCCGGACCCCCACCTGATGATCGCGCTGGCCGCGCTGGCGATCGTGCTGGGCGGGGCCGGGCTGCTCGGGTCGTTGTGGTGGCCGGGGTCGCCCACACGGGCCCGCGCCCTGGTGCTGTTCGGTTGCGTGGCAGCGGGGGTGCTGGCGTTCCTGCCGCCGTCCGGCTCGGCCGACCACCTCAACTACGCGGCCTACGGGCGCATGGTCACCCTCGGCATCGACCCCTACACCCACGGCGCGACCGACCTGCCCGGTGACCCGATCGCCGACGCCGTCGAGCAGCCATGGCGGGAGGAGCCCAGCGTCTACGGGCCTGTCGCCACAGCCGTTCAGGCGTTGGCGAGTCTGGTGGGCGGCGACTCCGTGCGGCTGACCGTGTTCGCGCTGGCGTTGTTCAACGCCGCCGCCTTCATCCTGACCGGGCTGCTGATCGACCGCTTCACCCGGCACGATCCCGACCGGCGGCTACGCGCCGCCCTGCTGTGGACCGCCAACCCCCTGCTGCTGTACCAGCTCGTGGCAGGCATGCACGCCGACACACTGGCGATCGTGTGCATGGTCGCCGCCCTGCTGGCCAGAGCCCACCCGGTCAGATCAGGGCTGCTGCTCGGGCTCGGCGTGGCGACCAAGCTGAACGCGGGGCTGGTGGCCCTGGGCCCTGCCTGGGAGCTGCGCCGCCGACCGGGCCGCCTGGCGCTCATGGCCGGGGCGGCGGTGGCGGTGGTCGCCGTCGGTTACACCGTGGTGGGCTGGGCCGGGCTGGAGCCGGTGACCCGTACGAGCAAGGCGATCTCCCACGCCTCTTTCTGGAAGCTGTTCCAGGGCCTCATGCAGTCGGTGATCGGGCCGGGGTCGGCGTATCGGGGCGAGGTTCAGGTGGGCTCGCTCCTGCTGATCGCGCTGGTGGCCTGGTCGTTGTTCCGGGTGACGGCTCGCGGGGTCGCCATGGTCGGCTACGGTGCCGGGCCCCCCGGCCACGAGCAGGGAACGACCGGTCGCGCACGGGCGATACCGTCCCATGGAGACACCGGTTCCGGAGCGAGCGCGGCCAAGGTCCACGGCAGGGTGGAAGCAACCCTCAACGCCCCCGAACCGGCCCCTGGCACCACAGGTGCGGAAGCCGACACCACACAGGCGCACACCAGCGACCCGAGCGCGGACGCCGGCACCACGGAAGCAGGCCCCGACGCCACCCAAGCGGCCAACCGCAACACGGAAGCAGAGCCAGACGCCGCAACAACAGGCGACGGCAGACATGCGAGCGACCACGACACCAGCACGGACGCCAACACCACGAACACAGGCCCCAGCGCCGCGCAGACGGGTAGCCGCGATGCAGGGGCAGGCCCTGACGCCGCGGCTACGGGTTCCGGCGGGTCGGGTGCGGGTGGCCGCGATACCGGCGCGGGCGCCCAAGGGGGCGTGGATGCGCCGGTGGTCGCGGCGGTGCTGGTCGTGGCGTACCTGTTTGCGACGCCGTACATTCTGCCGTGGTACGACGGGTTGGCGTTCGCGATGCTCGCGCTGGTGGGGGCGTCGGCCGTGGACCGGTTCGCGGCCGCGCACCTGGTGGTCCTGTCGCTCGCCTACCTGCCCGCGCGGGTCAACCCGGCGGCGGTGCCCGAGGACGTCGAATGGCTGCGGACGGTGGTCAGGGCGCAGGTGGTGCCGTGGGCGCTGCTGGCTCTGACGGCGGGTCTGGTGTGGTGGGCCTGGAGAGCTGCAGCGCGCGCACGCACGCGGCCAACGTCAACGGTACGGCCACCGTGAGCGCCATGGCCGG
Organism: Nonomuraea longicatena; assembly: GCF_039525605.1. Classification (NCBI taxonomy): domain Bacteria; kingdom Bacillati; phylum Actinomycetota; class Actinomycetes; order Streptosporangiales; family Streptosporangiaceae; genus Nonomuraea; species Nonomuraea longicatena. The sequence goes on from NZ_BAAAHQ010000056.1 coordinate 37,467, forward strand.
GATGGCGATGCCCGAGTCGTTGATCAGGAAGCCGATGAAGGCGGCCGTCAGCGCTCCGAACAGTCCTGCGCGGAACGGCGGGGCAAGCCGGTAGGCGGCCCCCAGCGCGGGCGCGCCGAACCGCGAGGGCCGGTTGAGTACGAGGAACAGGAAGGCCAGTGCCACCACGGAGAGCAGGGTCAGTGACCAGTTGCCCACGGTCACGCCGATCATCGCGCTGAACTTGCGCCAGACGACCGTCGCCGCCTGGCCGTCGATGATCTGCTGGACGAAGTTCCCCAGATGGGTGCGCTGGGCGGCGGGGCGCAGCCAGTCGGTCACCGCGATCGCGCCGATCACGGCCGCTCCCGCGAGGCCCACGAGGAGCAGTTTGAGAGGTGACACCCTGCGGCCCGACAGCATGATCAGGAACACGGCCAGGCCCACCACGAAGGCGGGCACGCCGCCGAAGTCCGCTCCCCAGGCGGGCCAGCCGTCGGCGAAGACGGCGAACAGTCCGTACGCGGCGCAGACGAGCACGGCGACCCAGCGCGAGGTGCGCCCCAGGAGCCAGTGGGCCACGCCTGACAGGGCCAGGATGGTGCCGGTGGAGTAGATGGCGAAGGCGATGTTGCTGAAGCCGTAGAAGCGGCCACCGGTGACGGGTTCGTAGCCGGTGACGGCGTTGACCTGGAGTCTGGAGCCGGTCATCACGTCGAGGAGCAGGGCCAGTGAGGTCACCCCCGCGACCACGGTCAGCGGCCCGAGCACCGCCGCCCGCCACGGTCCGGCGAACGCCGCCAGGGTGATCAGGCCCGCGATGCCGAGAATGGTGACGATCAGTGCGACCATCGGCGCGGGCAGGCTCCACCATGGGATGAGTTGCGCCAGGAACGTGGAGATCGCGATCGCGCCGCTGACGACCGACACCACCTGCACGACGACCAGCAACCGTGAGGCGGCGGCGTCTCCACGATGTCCACCGTCCGGAGGATTCTGACCCGTGCCGTCATCGGCCACGGGGGAGTCCGAACCTTCGTCACGCCGACTACCGGACGCCCGTGCGGTGACCGAGACGCGCTCTGCGCCGCCACCGGCCGTGGGGACGCTGCGGCGGGTCACCGAATCGTCGGGCTGCGAGGCGCCACCCGCCGACGAAGAGTCGCCGGGTGCAGGCTGCTCGCCGGGCGGGGAGGTGTCGGCGGAGGCGGAGTGGCCGGGGGCGTGCCGCTCGCCAGGTGCGGGCCGCTCACCAGGCGGAGAGGTAGTGGCAGAGGTGAGGTCGCCGGGCACGGACCGCTCGCCGAGTGCGGGCTGGTCGCCGGGTGCGGGCCGCTCGCCGGGTGGGGGCTGCTCGCCGGGTGGGGGCTGCTCGCCGGGTGGGGAGGGAGTGGCGGAGGTGGGGTGGCCGGGTGCGGGGGGGTGGGGAGTTGACGGGGTGGCGGGGGGTGGAGTGGTGCGGCGGCGTTTCAGGGCGAGGGCGGCTAGGGCGAAGAAGAGGATCTGGACGGCGACGAACACCGCGAAGAAGGGGCCACGGACCTCGCGGAGCACCTGGCTGGCCAGGTCTGCGTCGGCGAGTTCGGCGACCGTGTCCGTCGTGGTGGCGGGTGCGGAGGCACCCGAGGTCCAGGGGCGGCCGACGACGGAACGGGGTGCTTCCAGGCCGAGGAGGTGGAGGATGGTCGCGGTCAGGTCCGTGATCGTGACGAGGGCCGACTGACGGGTGGAGGCGGCGGTCAGGAAACCCCGCTCGTACGGTCCCCCCACGGCGACGGCCACATGCAGGTGGGCGCCGGGCGAGGCGTCGGCCAGGCCGCCTACCAGGACGATGGTGTCCGGAGGCAGGGCGGCGAGGAAGGCGCCCACCTCCTGGTCGGCCTCTGCGGCGGCCGATTCGCGGGCGGCGACGGTGAGTCCGGCGGGCACACCGTACTCGTCGAGGGGTTGGCGGGACCAGGCGGCGGCGAGCGGGTCGGCGTCGAAGACGATGAGGTGGTAGGCCGAGAGGTCCCCCACACCCCCCACATTGTCAGCATATTTCGGCACATAGCCGGAGCGGTCGGCGGCTCCCAGTGCCGCACCCGCGCCCACTGCGGCCACCTTCCCCCCGGCGTCGGCCACGAGGTGCCCCAGCGTGCCCACTGCCGCGTCGAACCCGGTCTCGCGCTGATGGGCGGCCAGCGCCGCCCAGCCCGGCACCCGGGCGCCCGCGCCGGACGGCTCGGGCACGGGCACGGGAGCGCATCCCTTGCCCGGAGTTCCGGCGCGCTGACCGGCCGAGACCGTCAGCCACCCCGCGACAGGGCAGGTGACGCCGCGCTCCGGCGGTGGTACCGCACGGGTGGACATGGACGCCGAGCCGCCGGAACCGACCAGTTTCCACAGGTTCGGTGTGCGCGCGGGATCGAGGTCCCCCCACTCCAGACCGGGCACCCCGACCAGCGCCACCCGGCTGCGGGGGGCGGCTGCCGCCGTACCCGCGCCGAGGACGCCGACCAGCACGAAGCCCAGCACCACAGCGGCGACGAACCGACGTGCCAGACGTGCCATTGGTGTAACCCCCGGAGTACGCGTCCGCGATCGACTGGAGCCCACGGTAACGTGCCTCACCGTGACAGGTGGCAAGCGACAGTGGTGGATGTGGCCGCTCGCGGTGGTGGCCATCGCGCTGGCGGCGGCCCCGCTGGTGGAGTATTGGCTGACCAATCCGGACGACCAGCGGCTGGTCGACCTCGACGTTTACCGTACCGGCGGGCAGATGGTGCTGGAGGGGCGGCCGGTCTACGACTTCATGACGCCCGCGCCGCAGTTGCTGCCGTTCACGTACCCGCCGGTTTCGGCGCTGCTGGCCGTACCGCTGGCGATGATGTCGTGGACGACGGCGCAGTGGGTGTGGACGGCGGGGATCTTCGCGGCGCTGGCCGTCACCGTGTGGTTCTCCTTCAGGCAGGCGGAGGTCGACCGCAGGCCGCTGCTGTTCGCGGTGGCGATGGTCGCGTGCACGTACCTGATGCCGATCCGCGACCAGGTACGGTTCGGGCAGGTGGACATCCTGCTGGTGTCGCTCTGCGTGGCCGACTGCATGGCGAAGCGGCCGTGGTGGCCGCGCGGGTTCCTGATCGGAGTGGCCACGGCGGTCAAGCTGACGCCCGGGGTGTTCCTCGTCTATCTGCTGATCACCCGGCAGTGGCGGACGTTCTGGGTGGCCACGATCGTGACCACGTTGCTGACCGTGCTGCCGCTGCTGGTCATCCGTGAGGACACGCTGCAGTTCTGGTTCTCCGCGCTGCTCGACCCGGAGCGGCTCGGCTCGAACGCCGCGACCACCAACCAGTCCATGCGGGGCATGCTGCTGCGGTTGTACATGAACGACACGGTGACGTCGGTGATCTGGCTCGTGGTCGTCGCGGTCGTCGCGTGGTACGGCTTCCGCGGCGCCTACCGCGCCTACCAGGCCAAGGACCCGCTGACGGCGGTCGCGCTGGTCGGGCTGATGGCGGTGCTGCTGTCGCCGGTCGCGTGGATCCACCACCTGGCCTGGGTGGTCGTGGTGCTGGGGGCGATCGTCGGCGACGGCCGCGACCGGGTCAGGCTGTGGGTGGCCGGTGGGGTGTGGCTCTATTACGTGCTGCCGATCCCCTGGTGGGGGGTGTCGCTGAAGGCGCTGGAGATACCGGTGCTGAGCCCGGTGCTCGGCAAGATCGTGCAGAACGCCTTCGGGCTCGGGGCCCTGGTGCTGGTGTGGATCCTCGCCTCGTGGTTGCCCAAACGCCGCGAGAACCTTGCCTGATTGATTACCCTCGGTACCGTGGTCGTTACCGTATGGGTCATGGTCGGCTTCGTCGCCGGCATCAGCGGCGTCGTCATCGGCTATGTCGCGCTCAGGCAGGCCAGGCTGGCCGTCCAGCACTATCAGCACACACTCGCCCGGCAGAGCGAGGCCGGGGTGGGCGATCTCAAGGCCATCCGCGACGTGGCCGTGTGCCGCTACGACGCCCTGGAGGAGATGACGGGGCGGCTGTCGTTCTCCGTCGCGATGATCAACGCGCTGGGCGACGGCATCGTCCTCACCTCGATCAACGGCCGTTCGGAGACCCGCACGTATGTGCGGCCCGTGGTGGGCGGCAAGGGGCAGCAGCCGCTGGCGCCCGAGGAGGAGGACGCGGTCCGCGCGGCCAGGCTCGGACTCGGGCCGGTTGTCGAACCGCAGGTGGCACGCCGTTGAGCTGGCTATCCTTGGGGTATGGCCAAGCTCGCTTATCTCGGCCCCGAGGGCACCTTCACCGAGGAGGCCCTGCGGCTCATGGAGCCGGACGCCGAGCGTCTGCCCTGCCCGACGGTGGCGGCGGCGCTCAACGCCGCGCGCTCAGGTGAGGCCGACGGCGCGGTCGTCCCCCTGGAGAACTCGCTGGAGGGCGCGATCACCACGACGCTCGACGAGTTCGCGTGGGGCGATCCGCTGCTGATCACGGCCGAGGTGCTGCTGCCGGTGCGGTTCTCGCTGCTGGCGCGGCCGGGCACCGAACTGGTGCACATCAAGCGCGTCTACTCCCATCCGGCGGCGATCACGCAGTGCCGGGGGTTCCTCAGCCGCGAACTGCCCGACGCGGTCGTGGTGGCGGCGCCGTCCACGGCGGCGGCGGCGCAGGAGGTGTCGCTGCCGGGGTCACCGTACGACGCGGCCATCGCGGCGCCGATCGCGGGCGAGCACTACGGGCTGGTGGAGGTCGCGGCCAACATCGGCGACCGGCCGGACACGATGACCCGGTTCGTCCGGGTCGGCCGTCCCGGCACGCTGCCGGAGCCGACCGGGGCCGACCGCACGACGCTCGTGGTGTTCCTGGCGGACGACCATCCGGGCGCGTTGCTGGAGATGTTGACCGAGTTCTCCGTGCGCGGGGTCAACCTGACGCGCATCGAGTCGCGGCCTACCGGGGATGGTATCGGGCGATATTTCTTCCACTTCGACCTTGAGGGGCATGTGGCGGACGCTCGGGTGGGGGAGGCTATCTCCGGGTTGCACCGGATCTGCTCGGAGGTGCGGTTCTTCGGCAGCTATCCACGCGCCGACCGTGTGTCACCGCAGATCAAGCGCGGCATGGACGACTCCGACTTCACCGAGGCGGCCGCCTGGCTGAGCCGCATCCGCGCAGGCGACGTGTAACCGACCGCACGGATGCACATGTCCGTCGTGTGCTTTCGTGAGCAACCGCGCGGCTGCGCGATCGGCGCCGGCAGCAGGCGCCGGCAGCAGGCTCCTGCGGGGGCGCAGGTGCGCATCCTGGGGCCGGGCGGGCCGGACTTACGTGGCGCAGGCCGGACTTGCGTGAGCATCGTGCGGGTGCGTGGTCAGGGCTTCGGCGCGGCTGTGCCGTCAGGGCCTTCCAGCCATTACGGCAAGCCCTCTGGGCCCCACCCGCCGCCGTCGGTTGCCGGCCTCCAGGACACGCTCCTCCTCTCACCACACCCCACCGCGACGCCGCCCGGAGAACCTGCCCCTGATGGCCGGGTAGGGGTTTGCCCGAATGCCTGGTGGATGGCATGCGTGTGGACGGCATGCGTGTCGACGGCATGCGTGTCGACGGCATGCGTGTGGCGTCGATGGCCGTGCATCAGGCCCGTGGATCTGTGGTTTCCGACACCGGACCACGCCCGATCCACCACACAACACCTCATCGACGGCCGACACGCAGCTGTGCGTCCTTAGACTCCCTGACCAGCCGAACGCCTGGTCACGACGTGGGCACCGACATCGACGGCACACGCAAGACCCTGCTGCTGCGCTTCCAAGACTGCCCGACGCCTGGTGGGTGGCGGGGCGCTCTGGCGGATGTCGACAGGGCCCTCGCGTGTGGGCCACCGTATGTCGGCAGGGTCCCCTTGCGTGCCGACGGGCGAAGATCGATTCACACGCCACATCCGTGGACGTGACCGGAGGCCGGTTGCGTCCGCTCCCGTGGACGCAACCGCCTCCTGCGGGCGCGTGCCGAATGTCGGTGTGAAGAGGCGTCTCGGTCGGGTCTGTGAAACAGAGTCCAACGGGCAAACAGCGGATGTCTGGCCGGTGGCGACAAATGGCGGGCGAGAAAGGCGCGAAACCGGGGACCGAGCGGCATCCCTGTGCGGCGGGGAAGGCGTTACAAGTCTCCGCTACAGACAGTGAAGCCGTGCTGCCAGAAGTAGTGGCGTGAAGGCGCGACTTCGCGGGAGTGAATGGTGGGGTACGCGTGGAGATGGGGTTGCCGATCCGGCGCTCGACTATGAGCACTTAACGGATTCATTTCCGTTCACAGAGACGACCGGGATCCGGTGCCGAAAGTTGAGCTGTGACTCAGGTATGACCATCTGGCGAGGCACGATGGCCGCGGTGGGCCACGGCGCAGCTCGTGGGCGGCGCCGTGCGGCGAGGTGGTGGGCGGTGGTCTCGGCGCCGGCGGACGGCGCGGCAGGAGGGCACGGTGGCCGGTTATCGGGCGGCGTCACGGCGGGGAGGAGACGCGGTCGAGTAGCGCCCGCGCGGGGCGGGAGTCGCGGCGGCGGGAGGGCGTATGGGGGGCTTCGCCGTAGGGGGTGGAGGGGTGGAACCCACTACTGACGGGCTTTGCCGTAGGGGGTGGAGGGGTGGAACTCACCACTGACGGGCTTTGCCGTTGGGGCTGGAGGGGTGGAACTCACCGCTGAGGGGCTTTGCCTACGGGTGGAAACGGTGGAACTCGCCGCTCAGAGGGCTTTGCCGTCCGGGACAGAAGCGGTGGAACCCGCGACCGAGAGGGCTTTGCCGTACACGGAACCCTCCGCTGAGAGGGGTTGCTGGGCGGCTGGAGGGTGCGGTTTCCGTGAACGAGGGGGCTTGTTGTGGCAGCGGGAGGGTGGGCTTTGGCCGGGGGTGGGGAAAAGCGGCGGGAAGACGGCGCTCCCCCCGGTAGCCTTTAGGCGTGATTGACCTGCGTGCAGTTCGTGAGGATCCGAATCGGTTGCGGGAGTCGCAGCGGGCTCGCGGCGAGGACGACTCCGTCGTCGCCAAGCTGCTCGACCTCGACGAGCGCCGACGCTCCGCGCTGACCTCGTTCGAGTCCATGCGCGCGGAACAGAAGTCCATGGGCAAGTCCGTCTCCAAGGCGCAGGGCGAGGAGAAGCAGGCGCTGCTGCAGCGGGCCAAGGAGCTCGCAGCTCAGGTCAAGGCCGCCGAGGCCGAGGCCGAGCGGTTGGCGGGCGAGCTCGACGCGCTCGTGCAGGCGATCCCCAACATCGTCGATCCCGCCGCCCCTCACGGCGGCGAGGACGACTACGCCGTCCTGGAGACCGTCGGCGAGCCGCGCGTGTTCGACTTCGAGCCCAAGGACCACCTGGAGCTCGGCGAACTGCTCGGCGCCATCGACATGGAGCGCGGCGCCAAGGTGTCGGGTTCGCGGTTCTTCTTCCTGCGCGGCGTCGGCGCTCGACTCCAGCTCGGCCTGCTCAACATGGCGATGCAGCAGGCGATCGAGTCGGGTTTCGTCCCGATGATCACGCCGGTGCTGGTGAAGCCGGAGACGATGGCGGGCACGGGCTTCCACGTGGCCCACGACAAGGAGATCTACCGCCTGCCCGAGGACGACCTCTACCTCGTCGGCACCTCCGAGGTCTCGCTGGCCGGCTACCACGCCCAGGAGATCCTCGACGGCGGCGAACTGCCGCTGCGCTACGCGGGCTGGTCGTCGTGCTTCCGGCGCGAAGCGGGCTCGTACGGCAAGGACACGCGCGGCATCATCCGCGTCCACCAGTTCGACAAGGTGGAGATGTTCTCCTACGTCCGTGTCGAGGACGCGCAGGAGGAGCACCAGCGGCTGCTCGCCTGGGAGAAGGAGATGCTGGCCAAGATCGAGGTGCCGTACCGCATCATCGACACGGCGGCGGGCGATCTCGGCATGTCGGCGGCCAGGAAGTTCGACTGCGAGGGCTGGATCCCGACGCAGGGCCGTTACCGCGAGCTGACCTCGACCTCCAACTGCACCGACTTCCAGTCCCGGCGCCTCGCGGTCCGCTACCGCGACAAGGACGGCAAGCCGCAGCACGCGGCCACGCTCAACGGCACGCTGGCGACCACCCGCTGGATCGTCGCGATCCTGGAGAACCACCAGCAGGCCGACGGCTCGGTCGTGGTGCCGCAGGCGCTGCGCCCCTACGTCGGGCTCGACGTGCTGGAGCCCGCCAAGTAAGACGTGCTGGGGCCCGCCAAGTATCTCGACGTGCTGGAGCCCGCCAAGTAAGACGTGCTGGGGCCTGCCAAGTATCTCGACATGCCGGAGCCCGCCAAGTAATTCGGTGTGCCGGAGCCCGCCGAATGGCGCGTGCTCCGGCGGACGAGCGCGACGGCGGCGGCGCCGCAGAGTGCCGCCGTCGTCGGCGTGGTCCCGTAGTCGTCCGGTGTGCCTGCCGCCCAGTCCCGGAACGGCAGTGCCCCGGCGAACGCCACCAGTGCGCCGGTGGCGAGCACCTGCCACCAGGCCCGTCGCCCGATCCGCGCCGCTTCGGCCTTCACCACGGCGACGACGAGTCTGCTCGGCATGAGCGCCGCGCCGAGTGTCCACAGCAGTGTCGATGCCGCGTCCCGGAGAAACCGAAGGCGACCGTGAGCGGCGCCTCGATCCGCTCCGGCATCGGGCATGACCAAGCGAACGGCGGCTCCGCGCGTGCCCACCACGGCTCCGCCCGTGCCCACTGTGGGCCTGCCCATGTCCGCAGTGGTTCCGCGCGTGCCTGCGGCGGCGATCATCAGGCCGACGACGATTACCCAGATCCCCGGCCAGGTCGGCGGCCTGGAGTTCGCCGGTGATTGCGCCCGCGCCACACCAGGGAAGGCGCCCGCGCCGCACAAGGGAGCCGTACAACGGAAGGCGGCGGCGGTGGGCAGCACTCCGTCGCGGTGGAAGCCGGACCTGATCCAGGTGCCCCACTCGTCGCGCGCCACGGCGCTGGCCCGGTCGTCGGCGACCACGACCACGTGGCCGCCGGTCGTTCGACTGCTGCGGTCGCTGTCGGTTGTCGGCTGGACCAGCAGGAACCGTGAGGCCGGTTTCGAGGCGCCGAGTGCGCATTCCAGCAGTTTGTGGCGGGCCGGGTGGGGTCCCCCACGCGGTCCGCAAGCTCCGGCCCGCGTCGTCGGGCCGCAGCGCCCTGAGCTCGCGGCCGGTAATCCGATAGCAGCGCTGTGGCAGCCCTGGGACGCAGGACGAGCCGGTCGCGAACCTGGCGGTCCGCCGGTCGGCCTGCCGGATGGGACGGTCCCGTCAGGTGCGACCGTCATCCGTGGAGACGCCGACGGTCCGGTCGGGGCCATGACGACGAGCGCCCGGTCCTCGACGGTGACGCACTCGGCCACAGGCCGTGTGCAGGCGGTGGTCGCCGTCACGGCCACCACGGCCAGCCGTCACGGCCAGCACGGCCAAAGGGCCGCGAGAGTAAGGCGAGGGTGATCTGCCGACCTCTGGGGCACGGGTGATCTGCCGACCCCTTGGGCGAGGGTGATCTGCCGGCCTCTGGAGTACGCCCGGAGCGCGCGGCGCCGTACCCACCAGGCCGGAGCGAGCGGCGGCAGAGCCAGCGGGTCCGTGGAATCGACCAGGACGTGCGAAGGAGCCGCCACGCGGCCCAATACCTCAGCGGCGGCCTGTGCGTCCGTCTCCGTCGATTTCACGACCGCGAAGAGGGCTCCGGCGAGGACGGTCGCCGCCGGATCGGCACGGCGGAGGAGGGCGAGCGCCACGAGCGGCGCGGTCACGACCAGTCCCGCGACGTCGAAGCGCGCCGGTGACGAACCAGGCCAGGCGTCCTTGAGCAGGACAAGTCTTTGAGCAGGACAAAGAGGGAGGATCGCCGCGAACAGGGTCGCGGGGTGGCACGGCCGTGCGTACCTCATGCACTCCTCGACGGAGTGATTTGCTATGAAGTTCGATGATTGGCGTACTTTGAGCCACGCCCGTGATGGCCCTGTGATGCAGGACACATGAAAAGGGCGGAATCCGCTGGAAACGGATCCCGCCCTATCTCGCTAGCTCCAGGTCAGATAGCCCGGACCTGGGAGGCCTGCGGCCCCTTCTGGCCCTGCGTGATCTCGAACTCGACCCTCTGGCCGTCCTCAAGGCTACGGTAGCCGTTGCCCTGGATCTCGGAGAAGTGGACGAACACGTCCGGTGCACCGCCGTCCGGAGCGATGAAGCCGAAGCCCTTTTCAGCGTTGAACCACTTGACGGTTCCCTGAGCCATAAAAGCTCTCCCTCAGGATGTGAATCTTTGGGACCCGCACCTCGCGGATCCCGGTGTGTCGTACAGCAGCAACCCGGGGTGGCTCAGACAAAGTCATGCTGGTTTTCACTACGGGATCAGCTAATACAACGCCACCACATCTAACACCATTCGGCCGCCTTGGTGTTCCCTCGCTTGGAAGATTTCTGGTCAGCCACATCAGCGGGCAAACTGGAACCTGTTATGAAGATGCCCCGCCTTGTGGCCACTGACCTCGACGGAACCGCCCTGCGCTCGGACGGAACACTGTCTCCGCGCACCGTCGCCGCCTTCGCAAGAGTAGAGGAAACCGGGGCCGTACTGGTCCTCGTCACGGGACGACCGCCCCGGTGGATGTGGGACGTGGCGGCGGCCTCCGGCCACCGGGGCCTCGCGGTGTGCGCGAACGGCGCCCTCATATACGACCTACATTCCGAACAGGTTGTTGAATCCCACGTCATCGGCGTCGACGTGCTCCGGGAGGTCGTCGCTCAGCTTCGAGCGAACGTACCGGATCTCACATTTTCGGTCGAGTACGAAGGGGGTTTTGCGCATGAGTCAGATTTCCGGTCGGGGAGCCTGGACGGCGCCACCGGAAGCGGCCTGCGCGTCAGCGGGGGCACGCTGACCGCCCGTCCGTGCGTCAAACTGCTCGCCCAGCACCCGTCCATGGCTCCGGACCCGCTCCACGAGCTCGTCGACCGCCTGGTCGGGCGGCTGGTGACCGTGACGCACTCCAGCAGGCGGGCGCTGATGGAGATGAGCGCGCTCGGCGTGACGAAGGCCACAGCGCTCGCCCGCGTCGCGCGACGGTACGGCGTCGCCCCCGAAGAGGCCGTGGCGTTCGGTGACATGCCGAACGACCTGCCCATGCTCGGATGGGCAGGCAGGTCGTACGCGGTCGCCAACGCGCACCCGGACGTGCTCGCCGCGGTGGGCGAGGTGACCTCGGCCAACGACGACGACGGGGTCGCCCTCGTGCTGGAGAACCTCTACAGGTAGGACCTCTGACGAGTGAAGGCTCTTACAGGTAGGGGCCCGAGCCGTGGGGCTGCTGGCCCTCGGGCACGCCGGGCAGCGCCCTGCGCATCTGCTCAAGCTGCGCCCTGGCCGCCATCTGCTGAGCGAACAACGTCGTCTGGATGCCGTGGAAGAGCCCTTCGAGCCAGCCGACGAGCTGGGCGTGGGCGATGCGCAACTCGGCGTCGCTCGGCGGGGTGCCGTTGTCGTCGGTGAACGGCAGCGACAGCCGCTCCAGTTCCTCCACCAGTTCGGGGGCCAGGCCGTCCTCAAGCTCCTTGATGGAGGACTCGTGGATCTCCTTCAGCCGCTTGCGGCTGGCGTCGTCCAGAGGAGCCGCGCGGACCTCCTCCAGCAGCTGCCTGATCATGCTGCCGATGCGCATCACCTTGGCGGGCTGCTCGACCAGACTCGCCACCGAGCGCTCCTCGTCACCGTGGTCGCCCTGCCCCTGGAAGTCGGGGCCGACCACCACGATATGGGGGGTGTTGTTGTCCTCAGCATTCATAGCACTCACCGTACTAGCAGGATCTTGCCGACGTGTTCTCCCGAATCGAGCATTCGGTGCGCTTCCGCCGCCTCCGCCATCGGCACCTCGGCGTACACGACCGGGCGCACGGCACCCGCCGCGACCAGCGGCCACACGCTGCCGACGACGCCTCGGACGATGGCGCCCTTCTCGTCTGCCGGGCGGCTGCGGAGGGTCGTGCCATAGACGGCCGCCCGCTTGGCGAGCAGCGTCCGCAGGTCGATCTCGGCCTTGACCCCGCCCTGCAGTCCGATCACGATCAGCCGCCCGCCGGTCCGCAAGGCTTGAAGGTTCCTTGACAGGTATTTTGCGCCGACGATGTCGAGGATCACATCGGCCCGGACCTTCTCGGCGAAGTCCTCCTCGCGGTAGTTGATCACCTCGTCCGCGCCCAGCTCCCGCAGCCGTTCCAGTTTGTCCGCGCGACCCGCCGTCGCCACCACCCGCGAGCCGAACGCCTTCGCGAGCTGGACCGCCATCGTGCCGATCCCGCTCGCCCCGCCGTGCACCAGCAGCGTCTCCGAGCGGCGCAGCCTGCCGAGCATGAACACGTTCGACCAGACCGTGCACACCGCCTCGGGCAGCCCCGCCGCCTCGACCAACGACACGCCGTCGGGCACCGGCATGACCTGCTCCCACGGCACGGTCACCCGCTCGGCGTACCCGCCGCCGCCCAGCAGCGCGCACACCCGATCGCCGACCCTGAACTGCTCGACGTTCTCCCCCACCTCCGCGACCACGCCGGAGCACTCCAGCCCCGGGTACGGCGGCTCCCCCGGCGGCGGGTCGTACCGGCCCTGGCGCTGCATCACGTCCGCCCTGTTCACGGCGGAGGCGGCCACCTCGATCAAGACCTCTCCCCTCCCGGGACGGGGATCCGGCACCTCACGCCACTCCAGCACCTCTGGCCCCCCGGTGACGGGGATCACAATCGCTCGCATGCGAACCACGCTAGCCGGGCAAGGAACTTGAGGGTTGCCGAGGCCCGGCACATCCCTTGACGTTAACCTGCAAGGTATTTGCTGCCCCTTTACGCCCACCATAGGGAGAGCCACGGTGGCACGGCACGATCGCGAAGAGTCCCTGGAAGAGCAGTTGGCCTGGCTCGACGCCATCAAGGAGAGCGCCGAGACGCCGGTCGCCGTCAGCGCGACCGCCGAGCCCGCCGCCTCGGCCCCGGCCGAGGCGGGTGCTTCGCCGTACCCCGCCGACCCGTGGCTCGCCGTTCCCGCACAGGTGGAGACGCCGTCGTTCCGGGCCGCCGTCGACTCCGTGTACGGCACCGGGACCGCCGTCGAGGAGGAGGCCGCCGCGCCGCAGACCGAGGCGTCCGAGTACGTCGAGGCCGAAACGGAGCCCAACGCGCGCGGCATCAAGTTGTCGTGGCCGAAGGCGCCCGACTGGCCCAAGCCGGATGCCGACTTCTCGGCTTTCGCGCCCGAGACCGACGGGGAGCCGTTCCACGCGTTCGGACGTCCCGACGCCGAGGCACCCGAGGAGGTTCCGCAGGAGGCCGAGAAGGCCTACCGGGAGTCTGAGGAGGCGTTGCGGCGGGCCGAGGAGGTGCTGCGGAAGGCCGAGCAGCCGTTCGCGCTGCCCGACAAGCCGTTCTCCGCGCCGGAGTCGCTGTTCGGGCGGTCCGACGCGCCGTTCGCGCCGGTGGCCGAGCCGTACGAGCGGGCGGGCAACCCGTTCGACCAGGTCACGGACAAACCCTCGGCCAAGCCCTTCGCCGACGCGGACTTCGCGACCGAGGAGACCTTCACCCCGCCCTTCTCCGCCGAGAAGCCTCCGATGCCCGATCTCGGCAAGCCGTCGGACCGGGCTTTCGACCTCGATCCGCCCTCGGCGGCCGAGCGGGCGGCGCCTGATCCGGGCGACCGTCGGGCACCGGATAAATCACCTGATGTGGCGACACCGTTCTCTGCGGAGAAGCCCTTCTCCATGGACTTGCCGCTCCCAGGCGAGAAGCCCGCCCCGGCGTCGGGCTCGGACTCAGGGTCGGGTTCTGGGTCGGCGTCGGCTTTGGGTTCTGCGTCGGCGTCGGCTTCGGTGGAGAACCCTCTCACCTCGGACAGGCCGAGCCTGCCCGACGTACGGCCTTCCTCGCCGGATGTACGGCTGGCCGCGTCCGACGTACGGTCTTCCGCGCCCGAGATGAGGTCGCCCGCATCCGAAGTACGGCCCGCCGCGCCGGAGAGGCGCTCGTCCGCGCCGTCGTTGTCGCCGGAGCCGAGGGTCGAGTCCCGGATGGAGGTACGCCGCAGGCCGGCCCCCGTGCCCGTTTTCCCCGCCCCGCCGCGACCGCCGATCACCGGTCGGCCGAACGTCGACAGCCTCGACCCAGAGAGCCTGCTGCGCGGACGCAGGAACGCGCCGTCGAAGGGCTGGCGCCGCCTCGTGTACAAGGCGTCGGGCGGCTGGATCAAGCCCGGCGAACCCGCCGAAGTCCGGCGCCGCCGTGAACTGCTGTCCAGGGCCCGTACTCCGGTCGCGACCGGGCACCACCGCGTCGCCGTACTCAGCCTGAAGGGCGGGGTCGGGAAGACGACGACCACGGTCGGGCTGGGCGCGACGCTGGCGCAGGTGCGCGGCGACCGGGTGATCGCCGTCGACGCCAACCCCGACCGGGGGACGCTGTCCGACAAACTGGAGCTGGAGACGTCGGCGACCGTGCGCGACCTGCTCAACGAGCGCGACCAGGTCAAGAGGTACGTGGACATCCGGGCGTTCACCTCGCAGGCGCCGTCCCGGCTCGAAGTGCTCGCCTCCGATCGCGACCCGTCGGTGTCCGAGGCGTTCAGCGGCACCGACTACCAGGCCGCCTCGCAGGTGCTGGAGAACTTCTACTCGATCTGCATCACCGACTGCGGCACCGGGCTGCTCCACTCGGCCATGGGCGGCGTGCTCGGGCTGGCCGACCAGATCGTCCTGGTCAGTTCCCCCTCCGTCGACGGGGCCAGGGCGGCCTCCGCGACGCTCGACTGGCTGGAGGCCCACGACTACGGCGACCTGGTGCGCGACGCGACCGTGGTGTTGTGCAGCGTCCGGCCCCGGTCGAAGTCGGCGGTGGACATCGGCAAGCTGGAGGCCCATTTCGCGGCGCGGTGCCGGGCGGTGGTGCAGGTGCCGTACGATCCGCACCTCGACGAGGGCGCCGAGATCGACCTCGACCGGCTGCAGGAGGCGACCCGCGAGTCCTACCTCCAACTCGCCGCGTACGTCGGCGACGGGTTCGCCGGCCACTTCACCGACGAGTGACGATGCTCCTCCAGATCGTCGTGTGCGCCGCCGGGCCCGCCGGGGACGTCGGCCGCCTCGTCGCCCTCGCCCAGGACGCGGGCTGGACCGTCCAGGTCGTCGCGACCCCGTCGGCCCTGGACTTCGTCGACGTGCCCGCGCTCGAACGGCAGACCGGCCGCCCTGTCCGCAGCAAGTACCGCAAACCGAACGAGCCCAAGCCGCCGCGCGCCGACGCGATCGTCGTCGCGCCCGCCACCTACAACACGGTCAACAAGTTCGCCCAGGGCATCGCGGACACCTACGCCCTCGGACTGCTCGCCGAGGCCCCCGGGCTGGGCATCCCGGTCGTGGTGCTGCCCTTCGTCAACAGCGGCCTGGCCGCTCGCCCGCCGTTCCGCCGCAGCGTCGAGGAGTTGCGCGCCGACGGCGTACGAGTCGTCCTCTGGCCCGAGCACCAGGACCCGTGGGCCCGCGCCCTCGCGGAACTGACGACCGACGTGTGACCTTCAGCTTCGGGCGATGATCCGGCGAGCGGCCGCGAGTTGCCTGTCCTTGACGGCCTTCAGCACCCGGAACTTCTCAGGGTCGGCACGCACGGCGTCGTTCTGGATACGGGTCTCGGCCGCCGCCCACACGGCTGTCAGGCCCGTCTCCTCCTTGCACCGCACGTCCACCCGGGCCGCCCGGATCTCCTCCGCCGAAGGCTCCCGCGTCTGCCAGCGCTTGTCGGTGATCGCCGCCAGCGGATCCGGATAGTCGAAGCCCTCCCCCGCCATACACGTGCTCCACGAGCGGAACACCCGGACGACCTGCTCATCCCGCTGAGAGGCGTCGAAAGACGCGAAGATGACCTTGTTGAAGAAGGCGGCGTCGGCTTTCGGAGCGCCCTTGACCATGTCGGCGCGCGCCTGGCTCAGGCACTGTCCGACGGCCTGTTGCACATTCGGCGGTGCCGCCGACGCACGGTCGAGGTCCTTGGTCTTGCGGGCGGTCACCCCTGGACTCTGCGGCGCCGTGTGGTAGCCGAAGACGGCGGCGACCTGCGGCTCGATGACGCCGTAACGGCGCCGGTGCGGCGGAGCGCTCTCGCTGTCGGCGGGACCGGGCAGCGCCTCCCACGCCTGGCCGCGCGCCCGCATGCAGTCGCGAACGAGGAAGTCTTCCGCGACCTCCCGGGTCATGACCTCGGCCGGGCTGAAGTTGTAGACGTCGAAGGGGAGCGTGAGCCGCCGCGCTTCCTCCCCCGGCGGCAGCCACGACTGCGGCGGTTTCGGCGGCGCCTCCGCCTGCGTGGCCGTACACGCGGAGGCCGCTCCGGCGAGGAGGGCCAGTGTCAAGGCCGTGCTGTATCGCCGGAGCGGCATATTCATTTCCCTGGGACGGTGATCATGGTTGTCTCGCGACCGCCGAGATCAAAGCAGGAGCGAAGATGTCTTGTTGTCGAAGCCGTTGTCCGTCAGGTCCCCGTCCCGGCTCTCGGGCGCCGCGCTGTAGCCGTGCGACCCGGCGCAGCTCGAACGGTCGTAGAACCACACCGAACGGTTGTAGGTGTTCTTGTGAGAGCTCGCCCAGTTGCCGAACCCGGATGGGAGGTTCGAGCAAATGGACTGCCGGAGTGACATCTCAAGGTAGGTGCGACCGGTGAACCAGTCGTTCTCGTACAGACAGATCCGGTTGTCGGCGCAGTCGGCGGCCGTGGAGACGTCACCGGTCTCATGGACGGTGACCACAGCCTCCTCAATCGCCTGGACAGGCGGCTTGTCCGCGGCCTGAGCCGCAGGGCCGATTCCGGCGAATCCCACAGTGGTGAGCGAGAGCGCGCCGACGAGGAGAGCTATTCTGCGCTTCATGGCATTCCCTTCGTTGACCTACGGGCAAGGTGTTCAGCGCGTGACGACGCGCACGGTCCGGGGGATGACGATGACGGATGCCCTGATGAAGCCGGCGATTTCTGGCCCGCCGATGCCGTACATATGTACATTGACTGACGGAATTTCCTGCCGGGAAACCGGCCACCGTCTCACCCCATCAGCTTCTTCAGGACTTCAAGAAGCTGATCATGAAACTAACCCGCAGCGCGATGGCCCGTCAAGATTAAATGCCTCCGTTGAATCCGCAGGCATGAGCGATTCCGCCACCATTCGCGGAAATCCTCATGATGAAGGATTCCGCCGTGACCCACGGGAATATCAATACCGACGGCATATACAGCCGCAGGCCACCCGTGACCCGACCTCGTTGTGATCGCGGACGCCCGTTCGGTGGCTACTGACCGGCCCCGGACGGGCGAACCGTCGACAGCGCGCAGGATTCGCGACGGCGGTATCACGTCAATCAGTCGTCCATCTCGCCGCCGGACAATGCGGCGTATGGCTTCCACCACCGCAAGCACCGTCCTCGGCTGGCTCACCGCCGGCGCCAGTTGCCTGACGATGGCCCCTCTTGTCTACGGCCTGATCGCGTACGAGAACATGTGGAGCGCGCAGACCTCCGGCGCCTATGGACTGATCGCCCTCGTCTCTGTGCTCCTGGCCATCCCGTCCTTCGTCCTCGGACTGCTCGGAATCGGCTTCGGCATCGCGGCACTCAAGGAAGGCGCGCACACGGGCCTGATCCTCTCCGCCGGAAGCCTGGTCGTTCTCGCGGTGGTTCTCGTCCTCGCGACGCGATAGGCACAGCCGCATGCACAAGGAGGAACGGTGCACACCACACTCGTCGTCATCTACACCGACCGGCCACCGGCGGTCTCCGGCTCGGTTTCACGACCACCGCCGGCGCCTTCGCACCGGGGCGCCATCTGCTGACCGACCCCGACGGACGCATCATCGAACTGCGGTCACCGCGTGAAAGAACAAAGATCAGGCGGAGGGTATGGGATTCGAACCCATGAGACCATCGCTGGCCTGACCGCTTTCAAGGCGGTTGCACTCGTCCACTATGCGAACCCTCCCGGTACGCGCACACCACCTTAGCGGCTCGACGCGCCGAAGGCAGCGGTCACCGGGCGGACCCGAGCTGGCCGAGCAGCCACTTCGGCCCGACCGTCTCGGCGCCCAGTTCGCTGACCCGTTCCTTCAGCCCCCGGTCGGCGGTCACGACCCGCACGTCCTCCCAGAGTGGCAGCCGCCGTACCAGCTCGACGATCGCATCGTCCCCGCTGTGCTCGGCCGCGACGACCTCGACCGCACCCTCACCGGCGGCGTTGCGTGCGGCGCCCTCGACGACGGCGACGATCCGGGGCCGCCACCCGGCCAGCAGTGGATGGACGAAACCGTCGGCCCCCGCCACGTCGCGCAGCAGCCTGCCCGCCGCGCCCTCGCGGTCGCGCCACCAGCCGTGCTCGGCCCTGGCGCCGACGATGTTGGCCACGTCCAGGACGACCGTCACGGGCGTGACCACCTGCCGGATGTCGTCCCACGTCTCGGCGAAACCCGGGTGGAGTTCGTGGCCGGCGACCTCGGGCACCGGCAGCCAGAGGAGTTCGTCGCTCTCGCTGTTGGCGGGCACGGCCGCGATGCGCTCGACGGCCTCCGCGAGGACGGTCTCGAAGCTCCAGCCGTCGTGGTCGTCGACGTACACGCCGCGTACCCGCAGCACGTCGGGCGGGATGCCCGCTTCCTCCCGCGCCTCACGCAGGGCGCTCGCGACGGCGTCCTCGTGGCTGTCGCGGGCTCCGCCCGGCAGCCCCCAGGTGCCGCCGTGGTGGCTCCACCAGGCGCGTTTCTGCATCAGCACGTACGGCATGCCCTGCTCGTCGTGGTGTACGGCCAGCAGTCCGGAGGCTCCGTAAACGCCCCAGTGCCGGTGCCCGCGCCCGCAGCGGGCCCATCCGTCCCCATCCTTGGCTGCCATGATCTGAGTGTGTCAGCCTCCGCCCTCGGTGTCGGGGTTCAAGCCCTGACCTGCGTCAAAGCATTCTAACTCCGACAGCGGGGGCAACGGCGGCCGGGATGATCAGTCGCTTGAGGCGCGCGACCGCATTGGCGAATCGCTCATCGTCCGCGTGGGGGTTCCGCGCCCTGCCGCAGAAATCAGCGCCCGACCTCGGTCACCTTTTCAGGATTTATCCCGCTTATTCAGGCGATTGCGTCGCCGATTATCCTGGCGTCCATTGATTATTGACAGTCACACATGGGCAGACCCAGAGGGCCCAGCGGTATCGCCGTAGAAAGTAGGCACCATCGTGCACATCAACCGCAAGCCCGCGACCCGCGCCGTCCTCACATCCCTGGCCATCGTGGTCGCGGTCTGCGGCAACCCCGCTCTCCCCGCCCAGGCGGCCACCGGCTTCCTGATGATCAACAATGAATGGCTCATGCATCCACACGAAGGATGCCACAACTACAATTCGCCACTAATAAACGCCAAAATTCTGAACAACCTCAAAAACCACGCAATCGTATCTATCAATTCGAAACACAATTGCACGGGAATCATCACCCAGCACATATACGTCGATGAGATGTACGTGATCCCCAGCGTGCCCTCCTTCATGGTGGGCACACCCGTGAACTGATTCACGGGAATCGACCCGCACGCGATTCACGCGTTCGACGTGCGCGACCTCGACGGCTCACCTCAAGGTGCTGTTCGCCCGCCTGTCCCGCGCGGCCGGGTGGCACGCCGACGTAGAAGTCGCCGGGACCGGCTGGCGGGCGGACACTCTGGCGACCCATCCGCAGACCGGACGCAAGATCGCCTGGGAGATCCAGCTCTCCCCAGCCAGCCTCGCCACCCTGCGACGCCGCACCGAAACAATGGCTCGCGACCAGGTGGCGACCTGCTGGATCAGCACCGAACTCACTCCCTGGCTCGGGGAACTGCCCTCTATCCAGATCCGGCACGTCGCCCGCGAGAATCTCGCGTCCGCCTACGAGGTCATCGACGGCCATCGCCGCTACGATGCCGACACCCACTCCTGGCAGAACCCCGGGCCCATCGAACTGGGCGCCTTCGTCGCTGCCGTGCTGAGCGGCAACCTGGTCAACATCCCGGTTCCCCGTCACTGCGCGCCGCACTTCCCCGGCCTCTACGGCCCGAGCCGTCGGCCCGGAAGCCGCGTATGGACTACCCCGCGCTACGCCGCTCAGTTCGCCCAAAGATCCAGCGGGTAGACCTACAGCCTTCCGGATGGCGCGACTCGACAGCCACGATGACCACGACGTTCGCTTGTTCTTGCCATCGCAGCAACACGTCACGCTGGCCAGACAACGGCTTCTGCTGATCAACCTGCGGATACTCTGTGTCATTCCTCGGGGACGACCGCGAGGGTGTTGCGCCGGACCGGGTCGGTTGACATCGTCACCGAGTGCTCGCTGTCGGCGTACTTTTTCAGGAACGAGGCGTCCACGGCCTGGTTCGTCTTCTTGTCGTCGGCGGGGACGGGCACGAAGCGCACGTTCTTCTCCACACCGCCCGAGGAGATGTGTCCCCGGCCGGTCTGCAGGGCGGGGCCATACCACTTGCCCTGGGTGCCGTTGAAGGAGCGGATGAAGATCCGGTCGCCCACCGGCACCGACCAGATGTCGACGGTCTTGGGGGTGGTGCCGTCGGGCAGTGTCACCCCGATGGTGAAGTAGGTCTCGGCGTTGATGCGATCCAGCTCGTCCTGCGTCCAGGCGCTCATCGTCTCGTTCTTTGTCCGTTCTTGGTGGTGGTCGTGGTCAGCGCACTGCTGATCACAGGTGGGAGGCGAAGAACGGCCCGAGTTCGCCGACGGCCTCGGCGACCTCTTTCTCGCCGTCGTAGAGCGACATGTGGTTCGCGCCCTCGACCACGTGGAAGCTCTTGTCGGAGCTCGCCGCGCGCTCGTACAGGTCGTCGCTCATCCACTTCGACCCTGCCTGGCTGCCCGCGATCAGCAGCAGCGGCTGGGTGAGGAACGCCTCGGCCTTGTGGAAGGCGTCGTAGGTGATGATCTGCGACAGGCTGCGCGTGGTCATGAAACCCGGGGCGTTCGGGTGCTCGCAGCGGGGCGTGTGGTAGTACTCCCACGCCTCTTCCAGCTCCGCGTTCGGGGCGTCTTCCTTGCGCATCGGCGCGAGCGGGAACCGGTTTGTCCTGCCCGGCCGCGTCCGTGGTGCGGGACTGGGCGGCTTGGACGAGCACGGGGGCGGCGTCGGCGTCCTTGACGGAGCCGTCCCAGCCGTTGCGGAACATCTGCCCGATGTTGACCATGCTCACCGTGCCGACGGCCTTGATCCGCGGGTCGTCGATCGCGGCGTTGGCCGTGTAGCCGGCGCCGGCGCAGATGCCCATTGCGCCGATCCGGTCGTCATCGACGTAGTCGAGGGTTGTGAGGTAGTCCACGACGGCGCTGACGTCCTCGGTGCGGATGTACGTGTTCTCGAGCTGGCGCGGGCTGCCGGTGCTCGCTCCCTGGAAGGAGGCGTCGTAGGCGACGGTGACGAACCCGTTGGCGGCGAGCTCGCGGGCGTACAGGCCCGCGGTCTGCTCCTTCACGCCGCCGCCCGGGTGGGAGACGACGATGGCCGGGTACTTCTTGGATTCCTCGAAGTCCGGCGGCATGTTGATGACGGCGGCCAGCGTGGTGCCGTAGCCGTTGTGGGTCTTGATGTCGATGTTCTTGCTCACGATGATTCTCCTGAGGCGATCGGTGCATCTCCGACTCACCAAGCGTGCGACGCGCTCGCCACTCGTGGAAGGTTCTGATGGAACCCCCCACCAGGTCCTGACCGCACCTTTTCGGGGGTTTTCACAGGGCCTGGCTGAGCCGGGCGGCGCACTCGTAGCCTTGAAGGCATGACCTCGAAGGACGAGAGGGTGCGCGAGTTCCTGGCCACCCGCCGGGCGAAGATCACCCCGGCCATGGCCGGACTGCCCGTGGGGCTCGGTGTCCGGCGGGTCCCGGGCCTGCGCCGCGAGGAGGTCGCGATGCTCGCCGGCGTGTCGGTCGACTACTACACCAGGATCGAGAAGGGCGACCTGTCAGGCGTGTCCGACGACATCCTCCAAGCGGTCGCCCGTGCCCTGCAACTGAGCGACGACGAGACCGCCTACCTCTACGATCTCGCCCGCAGCGCCCTCCGGTCCCCGCGAGCCCGCAGGCAGGCCAGGCCGCCCTCGTCCGTTCCCCAGCAGGTCCAGTTGCTCATCGACGCCATGGGCGCCATCCCCGTCATCGCCCACAACCGGTGCCTGGACGTCCTGGCCGCCAACTCCCTGGGCCGGGCGGTGTTCTCGGTCGTCTACGACAGCCCGACCCGCCGCTCGACCGCAGCGCCCCCGAACCTGGCCTCGTTCGTCTTCCTCGACCCCGCCGCCGACGCGTTCTACAGCGACCCCGGCGACGCGGCCGCCGTGTGCGTGCGCCTCCTGCGGGCCCAGGCCGGAGCCACACCGCACGACAAGCGCCTCGCCCAGTTGATCGGCGAGCTCTCCACCCGCAGTGAGGACTTCCGCCGCCGCTGGGCAGCCCATGACGTGGGCGTGCACCGTGCCGGTGGCAAGACCCTCCACCACCGAGAGGCCGGCGAGCTCACTCTCAGGTTCGAAGAACTCACGTTGGACTCGGCCCCGGCGATCGTCTTGTCGGCGTATGTCGCCGAGCCCGCCTCACCGACCGCGGAACGCCTCCAATTGCTGGCATCCTGGACGGCTACCACGATGACGTCCCGGCGCTGACATAGTGCCCGGCGGCGCGTGGACGCTCCACCAGGTGCGCCACAGCGCGCTCACCCACGCCGCCGAAGACGGCGCCAACACTTCCACCCTGCTCGCCTACTCCGGCCACACCTCCGTCGCCTCGCTGGCCCGCTACGCCAGCGTCTTTCCCGAGGCCCTTGTCCACTGGCAGGAAGGGCGGGACCCCGCCACCCGGCGACGTTGAAACGCCGCAGCACGATGGTCTCGGTAGGCTCCCGGAGTGATCAGGGATGAACACTGGCCTGCTCTGGATTTCTGGCAGCATGCTGGATCGGCTCCGGGGCTGAGGAACTGGTCACAACGGCGGCCTGCACGATCGATCCGTATAAGAAGAACGCCGAGCTGAAGCTGCTGTGGTGGTGCGACTCGGACCAGATTGCGCTGGTCGAGGCGTTCTATGCGCCCCAGCCGCAGGCTGCGGTGGTTCTGCGCCGCCTTCTGCCGCAACGACCCATCCTTCCTGCGATCGCAGGAACACGTTGACCTCAGAAGGCTACGAACTCAGGTCGCCCACCCCGGGATAACCCGCGGATTGCAGATCTTGTCGGACTTGCCTATTAGAGCTTTCCGACCTGCGATTTTGATAGCCGGAAGGCGCTCGCGGCAAACTGTCAATGGCAGTCAGTGACGAGGGTCCTACCGTCGGCGTGTGACCTGGGACTCGGCGGAGCGAGCAGGACGGCACACTGTCGAAGGCGCGGTACCGGAGCGGAGTAGTGCGGCGCCATCGGCCGACCCGATGGCGATGCACATCGGGTCCCTACCCGGCGTCGGTGTCGCCCACGGGGCCGTTGTACACCAGTTTCGTCGTCTCGGCGGGTACGACGATGTCGCACGTCTCCACCACGGTGTCACCCGCGAAATAGCTCCGTTCGACGATCATCACGATCGCGCCGGCACCGATACGCAGCCGTTGGGCCTCGTCGGGTGCGGCGGGGCGAGCCCATACTTCCTCGTCCCAGGCGTCCACCTGGATGCCGATGGCGGCCATGCGGTGGGTGACGCCGAGTCCGGCGGACGGTCCGCCCTCGGGGAAGGCGATCGGTGTCCCCTTCGTCAGCGATAAGGGTTCCCAGGATGTGGACAGCATCCACGGCCCGTCCTCGTCGTGGGTGCTGAACTCGTAGGCGGTGCACATGACGTCGTGCCGATCTTCGTCGGGCTCGCCGAGGCCGAGTCGCTCGCGTACCCCTTCCGGCGCTTGCATCGTGTAGGAGAAGTACTCCCACCGGCCTGCCCGCCCCTGCTCTTCCATCTGCTGGGCGAAGGGGGAGCCAGCCTGCCGCTCGCGGAACCAACTGCGCACGAGGCTTCGCCTCTGCGGTCGGTTGCGCACGAAGGTACCGGCTCCCGGCCGGGAGGTGAGCAGGCCCTCCCGGAGGAGAAGTTGCGTCGCCTCGCGGACGACGCCCTCAGCAGCTTGGTAGTCGGCGGCGAGGTGCTGCCGCGCGGGCAGGCGTGTGCCCGGCGCGAGTTCGCCGCTGGTGATGCGGCGCCTCAGATCTGCGGCAATCCGGACGTAGGCGGGCTGAGTCACCGGTACAGCTTGACAGGCCGGATATCCGGCCTGCAAGCGAGCGTTTACGTGCCCCTGCCACGGCCTATGGCAGGGGCGCGGACGCGTCTACGGGCTCCGGTGACAACCTTGAGGCAGGCACCACGCAGCTTGTCTCGTCGTGCTGACGTACCGATGTGCTACAGATTCCCGTTGCGGATATCGGCCAGGAAGGCTCTCCACTCGCCGGGGGTGAAGGTCAGTACGGGACCGCTTCGGTCCTTGCTGTCGCGGACGGCGACGACACCCGGCAGGTTCGTGGCCACCTCGACGCAGTCGTTGCCGCCGCCGCTGAAGCTGGACTTGCGGAACTCGGCGCCGGACAGGTCAGGGGAGATCATCGTTTCTCCTCACCGCGGCGATGAGCGCCGCGGATTCCTCGGGGGACAGCGCCATCGAGACGAGGCGCTCGAAGGTCAGCATAAGTTGCCGCACCTGATCGGCTGTGGCCCTAGTGTGCTCGCTAGCCCTTCGAGGGCAGACCGTGCGAATGTGCGGGTACCAGGCTCCTGATGGTGCACCCAGCGCGAGCGACACAGCGGACAAATCGCTCAGTTAGCGTAGTTCTCGTGTACTTGAAAGTCTGGCAGCGGAAACACCCCGCGCCGTAGCCTGATGGTGTCGAGTCACCAGGAGGCGCAGGGCATATGGGCAGGGATATCAGCGACCCCCATTCTCAGTCTCCGGCTCTCACGGTCGGACAGCGGATTCGTATAGCCCGTCAGCGCCGTGGGATGAGTCAGGAAGTGCTGGCGGGACTCATGGGCAAATCACCCTCATGGGTTCGGGCTGTGGAGTCGGGTAGCCGACAATCAGACCTTCGACTGTCGATCTTGCTTCACCTTGCGGATGCTCTCCAGATCGAGAACCTGTCGGATCTCACGGGAAGCCAGAGCGTGGGGCTGCGGATGTTCACCGGCCCGGGGCACCCAGCCTTGGTGGAGGTCAGGGCCGCGATCAACGCCGCCCCTCTTCTCAACTCATCAGAGGGGCAGGTGCATCCGCTCGGTGTCCTACGCTCTCGGCTCGATGCTGCATGGCGCACGCGGCATGCTTCACCTGATCATCGCACCGCACTCGGCAGGATCCTCCCGGGTCTTCTCCGCGATGTGCAGTGTGCCGTGAGCACCTACCCTGGCGGCGATCGACGTCGAGCCAACGCCTTGCTCGCCGAGGTCTACGGGCTCGTCCAGATGTACGTTGCCTACCAGCCCGCTCAAGACCTGCTCTGGCGTGTGGCCGACCGTGCGCTTCTGGCTGCGCAGGAATCTGAAGACCCACTGGCAATCGGCTGCGCTGTGTGGTTCCTGACTCAGGCCCATCGAGACACTGGCGACTTCGACGCGGCGCGCGACATCAATGAGCAAGGTATCGCCACTCTCAAGCCTCAACTCGACAGCGCGGGCGTGGATCTGCTGGCGATGTGGGGAGCACTCCACTTCGAGCTGGCCTTCACCGCAGCGCGTCTCGGGGCCGAGGGGGACGCTTGGCGTCACTGGACGGCCGCCGACCGGGTCGCCGAACGGCTTCCACCGACCTACTACAACCCTGTGACATCGTTCAGCCGTGTCATCATGTCAGCTCATGCTGTCACAGTGGCGGTCGAATTGAGCAAAGGTGCCGAATCGGCCCGCCAGTCCAACAACGCGGAGGCTTTCCCCATCCCGTCTAAACCCCGGCGTGGACGGCATCTCATTGAAGTCGCCCGCGCTCACCATCTCCAGCGCAACCATGATGCAGTCCTCGGCACCCTTCAACTGGCGCACCAGACGGCATCCGAGACAATCCGCTACAACGGATTCGCGCGACGCATGGTCTGGGAACTTGTCGATTCTGGTCCTTCGCGCCTACAGGGTCAGGTGCGAGAACTCGCGGTCCAAATCGGTCTGATGGCCTGACCGAAAACAACCGCACACTCTGTGCGGTCGAGCACGGACCCGCCGACTTAGGGTCCTGCTCATGAAACGTGGCATGGCGATACACGAGCTGCGCGCAGCTCTCGTCAATCACGGCGTTGTGACTAGCGACCACGATGTTCAAGTACTGCATGAATGGCACTCAATTCTAGCCATTCGCGCAGACCTTGCTGTTTCGTGCGGTCCTGAATGGTTTCGTTGGCCTGCGCGGCCAACAGGGTGGATGTGGCACGCCATAGATGACCCTGCAGGTGCTGCTCGTCGTCTAGCGCTCTCAACGGTCGATGGGGAAGCCTGCTCGCGGCCGTGGGCACATGTTTGTCATGGTTTCTGCTCGGCGACGTCCATCGTTTATCCCAGATCTGGGGCTTCCGCATGCGGGAGAGCGCAGCACCCCACGTTTCGTTCTAGGCGCGAATAGCGCCTGCGCGGTGCGTGAGTCGCGTGACTATGCACCGCAGCATTCCTACTCATCGAAGCGGCCCCGGCCCGGTGCACGAACACCGGGGGCTCCGGGGCCTTGATCAGGAACAGAGGTCCTGACCCGTGCCCAACACTAGACCAACCGACACAAGCGCCCACCATGACGGAGGACACGGGGTGCCAGACGCCCTCAGCGGCACTCGGATCCTCGTGCCTCCAGATCTTCGCGGAGGGCTACATCACCGCCAAGGGCATGTGCCGACGCTGTGCGGAGGTCGCGATGCCTGCTCTGGACGAGGCGAGCCCCGAGCCGTCGACCTGGCATCCGAACATCGCCGTGTACGTCGGGACTGCGCAGTGAGCGGTGTGGCGCTCGACTTCCGCCGTCTGGCTGCGCGGCAGACCGACGCGGTCCGCGAGCCGTGCTTCACGCGCGAGGGTCCACCGTTGGCGATGGGGTGCGCCGTATGCGGGCATCCGCCCTACGCCCACGGCTGCTCCAGCGTGGGCGCCCATGAGTACGAGGTGCCGTCGGCCGTGCTGATGGCCGAGCGGCTCCACTTGTATACGGCGCTCGGTCTGCACCGGCGGCGGATGTCGGTGGCTGAGTTCCGCCGTGAGCACGTGTGCGCGCCCGCGCCCGAGCAGGTCGCCAGCGAGTTGGAGGCGGTACAGGTCGAGGCCGAGCCTTTCGACGGCCTGGACACTGCGGCGACCGTCACGGCCCCGGATGTCGAAGTGGCTGCCGCGCGGCACACGATGCCTCGTTCTGCCGAGCCGCCGGCTCCGAGCCGCGACGGCGTCGATCGGATTGCTGTGTCACCGCTACGGTCGGGCGGTCGCCGTCGGCCGGTCCTGCGGCGGCCGTGGGCCGACCGATCGGGTGCTTTCCCACGGGCCGGCCGCCTGCAGGCGGCGACCCGAGTCCACGCGCCGGACATGCCGCCCCGTTGGCGCTCGCGTCGGGGGCGGACTTTCCGCCGAATCGGCCTGAGCCGGTCGGATGGCATCAGCGGGAACGGATCGCAGTCACGGGAGAGGTCTCCGGGTGATGGCCGCCACCGGACGGCGGCCGAGTGTCCTCACCCTGGCGTTGCCCCACACGCCCGAGGCCGTGGGGACGGCCCGTCACGCGGTCCGCGACGTGCTTGAGAAGCGTGGCTGGCCGGAAGAGTTGGTCGAGAACGCGGTGCTCGTGGTCTCCGAGCTCGTGACCAACGCGGTCGTCCACGGTCTTCCACCGATCGAGCTGCGGCTGCAGGTGATCTCGGGCTTCGCCGCTGGACGGGTCGCCGATCGCTCGCCGGAGCTTCCCGTTCCGGCCGAGGCCGATGCCGATGGTGAGGGTGGTCGTGGCCTGGCCATCGTGGCGGCCGTGGCCGTCGATTGGGGCTCCTACTTGCTGCCCGAGCGTGGGGGCAAGGCGGTCTGGTTCGAGTTCCGTGGCCCTCCCGACCTGGTGCCCGCCGCGAGACCGTCTCTGGGTCTCCGTCTGTGGGGTGTTCCCGGCCCCGGCAGCGGCGGCCCCTTCCGGGGTGACCTCAATGCCCCTTCGTTCAGCAGCCCGTTCCGGTGGCCGGTCTGAACCGTCCGAGACGTCGGCCCGCCCCCTCTTGAGGCGAGGGACGGCCCGACCCAGCAGAGTGGCCCGCCGTCGAGGTACGGCGGCGGGCCACCCACCCACGAATGAGGTTCACATGGACATGCATCGGCACGCTCCGAAGAACCGCCGGACCCCGCAGAACTCATTCCGGACCTCGGGGTCGGGCGAGCAGGGCGGTGGCCCGGCGGCACCTCGGGTGCATCAGCAGTCTCTCAACTACCGACAAGAGGATGGTGCACCAGTGAGCCGAGGGAGGCAGACCGATGAGTAACGGCGGCGGCGACGAAGCCCTGCGGCATCACCGGGTCCCCCCGCAGCGAGAGCGGCGGGAAACACGGTCAGGCCCGACGAGGCCCGATGGCGCCCGCCAACCCGACTGCCCGCGCGATGACGAGGAGCACCGTGAGACCGGCCGGGTCGCCGCCGAGATGCTGATCACGGAGCGGCGGCCCGGCCCCGGCGAATCCGCCGTCGACCAGGCCAAGAACGACGCAGCCCTGCCTGTCGGCGGTGACGCCTCACCTTCGCGCTCCCGGCGCGACCTCGTGACCGGCCTGCCGATGGTGCCCGCACAGCGCCTGAGCGGGCCGGAGCCTTCCAGAGGGCGGGAGGACAGATGCGGTGAGGAGTACTGTCCGGCTCCGGTCTCGGCGCGGCCGTATCGGGTGAAGTGGCAGTTCGAGGGCAACATGTGGGTGCTTCGGTTCGGGCGGCAGCCTCGGGTTGTGCGGTTGAGCTGCCGCTGCCGGCCGGTGGAGTACGAGGAACTCGCCATCGGTGGACGGCACTGGATCCG
The DNA here is from genome assembly GCF_039525605.1 of Nonomuraea longicatena. Classification (NCBI taxonomy): domain Bacteria; kingdom Bacillati; phylum Actinomycetota; class Actinomycetes; order Streptosporangiales; family Streptosporangiaceae; genus Nonomuraea; species Nonomuraea longicatena. The sequence goes on from NZ_BAAAHQ010000056.1 coordinate 66,462, forward strand.
CCGTATCGAGCGAAGCGGCGACGGCCTCGTGGTCCATGTCAGTCCCGAGACCGCCAACCGCTGGGTGGACGAACTGTGGGACCAGATCATGTCCGGAGACGCGTGGTAACCGCCTACCAGCCTGGGCTGTTCAGGAAGCGGTGACATGGGCGCTGTCTCACAGCCACGGAACGGGCCGGGCCGTGTATCGGAAGTGGTCCAAGGAGCTCATACCGCACCCGAGATCCACTCCCGATACACGGCCTGGAGCCTTCCGGTCGCTGTCATCTCGTCGGCACCGGGTTCTTGATTTCCCGAATCGGTTAAGGCTCGGGGTGCAGGGGCCGGGAGGCCCTGCTCGGGGTTCGGGGCGAAAGCCCCGATGAGGGGAGCCCGAGCGCGTTAGCGCGAGGACCTCGCAGTTGAAGTGGGGGTCCGGGGGGATCCTCCCCCGGGTGGGCGCTGCCTGGAGCCCTTCGCGCGAAGCGCGCCCTTACGGAAGACCCTGCCTTTGAGGCTCGTGTGCACCCGGCCCAGTGAGCGTTCTAGCCGCCGCCCTTGGAGAAGTGCTGGTAGTCCTTCGTGCCCGACCAGTAGCCGCCCCATTCCCAGCCGACGCTCTGGAACGCCTTCACGACCTTGTCCCCCGGGTTGATCACGCCCTTGGCGTCCAGCGGGCGTTTGGTGTACTTCTTGGCGTTCTGGTGGGCCGTGCTGCCGCTCGCCGTGACGTACGGGTTCTCGCGGGGGTTGATGTCGATCGCCTGTCCGTAGGCGTGCCGTGACCAGTTGCTCGACCCGGTCGCCGCCCGGCAGTTGAAGGCCGAGGTGTTGTTGGCGTCGATCGAGTCGAAGTCGTCGCCCTTGTAGGCGTCGACCAGCTCCATTTTGTAGATCGGCCACCGCCAGTCATACAACTTCCGGAAAACGGTGACGATGTCGTCGGTGACGGTCTTGCGGACGACCAGTTCGCCGACGTGCGGCTTGTCGTCGAACCCCCAGTAGCTCATCCTGATCAGCCGCAGGTCGCCGACGGGCACGGGGCAGCCGGGCCGCCACGAGTACGGAAGCTGCGCCCGTGTCACCGGAGTGACCTTGGCGGCGAAGTCCGGCGGGCCCGGCGTCTGGCTGACCGTGGGCTCCGGCGGAGCGCTCGGGCCGGCCGAGGGCTCCTGGGTGGCGCTCGACGCCGTCGGCCCCTGGGCCGTGCAGGACACCGCCGCCAGCGCCACGACCAGGGCTGATGCACGCTTCATTCCGCCACGATACGTGCACAGGGCGGCCCGGTGGGGTCAAGCGCGTTCCTGCGCGAGTGACTCTTTCTGCCCGGCCTCCGTCACGGACTGGTCGGTACGCAACGGCAGTTCCTTGAGCAACAGCGCGGCGGCGAATCCCACGAGCGCGATCGGCACCCCGACCAGGAAGACGGTCTCCAGCCCCTGGGTGAACGCCGTCAGGACGGTGGTCCGTACCGGCTCGGGCAGGTTCTGGATGTCCTCGGGGCTGCCGAGCGTGCCCCCGGCGGGCAGTTCGGCGCGCAGCCGGGCGGTGAGGATGGCGCCGAAGGCAGCCACGCCGACGGCGCCGCCGAGCGAGCGGAAGAAGGCGACGCCGGAGGTGGTCGCGGCCAGGTCGCGCCGCTCCGAGCCGTTCTGGGCGGCCAGGATGAGCATCTGCATCGACAGGCCCAGCCCCAGCCCCAGGACGGCGACGTACGCGCCGATCACCCACAGGCCGGAGTCCACGGTCAGGCGGGACAGCAGGAGCAGGCCGACGGCCACGATGAACAGCCCGGCGACAGGGAAGATCTTCCAGCGCCCGGTCCTGGAGACGATCTTCCCGGAGACGACTCCGGCGACGAAGAGCGCGACCACCATCGGCAGCGTCATCAGTCCGGAGTCGGTCGGGCTGAGCCCCTTGACGATCTGCAGGTACTGCGGCAGGAAAATCATCGCACCGAACATCGCGATGCCGACGAAGAACGAGGAGACGCTGGTCAGCACGAAGGTCCGGTTGCGGAACAGCCTCGGCGGCAGGATCGGGTCGCGGGCCGACCGCTCGGCCCTGATCGCCAGGCCCAGCATGAGTACGGTCACCACCCCCAACCCGTACGTCCACGCCGAGTTCCACGCGAACTCCTTGCCCCCGAGCGTCAGCAGCAGCATCAGCGCGGTCGCCCCGGCGGTGATCGCGGTCGCGCCCCAGACGTCCACGCTGGAGTCGCGTTTGACGTGCTCCAGCTTCAGATACCGCTGGATCACGTAGAAGGAGACGGCCGCGAAGGGCACGACGACGTAGAAGCACCAGCGCCAGCCGAGCCAGTCGGCGTCCACGATGAACCCGCCGAGCAGCGGCCCGGCGACGGTGGAGAGGCCGAAGACCGCGCCCAGGTAGCCGGAGTAGCGGCCGCGTTCGCGCGGCGAGACGATGTCGCCGAGGATCACCTGCGACAGCGCCGACAGCCCGCCGATGCCGAGCCCCTGGACGGCGCGGGCCGCGATGAGCTGGCCCATGTCCTGCGAGAGTCCGGCGGCCAGCGACGCCGCCACGAACAGGCCGAGCGCGCCCTGGAAGAGGAGTTTCCGGCCGAACAGGTCCGACAGCTTGCCGAACAGCGGTGTGGAGACCGTCATCGTGAGCATGGTGGCCGAGGCCACCCAGGCGTACTGTTCCTGTCCCCCTAATTCGCCCACGATCGTCGGCAGCGCCGTACCGACGACGGAGGTGGAGAGCATCGAGGTGAGCGTCGCGAGCATCAGCCCGGACATGATCTCGATGATTTCTCGGTGGGTGTACTGCCGCCCCGTCAAAGACACCACATCCCTCGATACATACCGAAACTACCCCATGAGTATACGTACGTTTACTAGCCGGGCGGCAAGTGCCCCCATGCGCAGTAGAGTTCGGGGCATGGACGCCCAGGTGACCGAGGCCCGCCCACGTGATCGCGCGGCCACCAGGCAGCGGCTGCTCACGGCGGCCCGCCGGCTGTTCTCGGAACACGGCTATGAGCAGGTCACCGTACGGATGATCGCCTCGGCGGCCGACGCCAACATCGCCCTCGTCGGCCGCTACTTCGGATCCAAGGCGGGCCTGTTCGGCGAGGTGCTGGCGGGCGAGCCCAGCGTCGCCGCCGTCCTCGGCGGCGATGCCGACGGGCTGCCCAGGCGGTTGGCCGAGCACGCCGCCAAGCGCATGCACACCGACCCCGAGAGCGCCATCCTGCGCTCGCTCGAACGCCTCGCCGGCGACCCCGAGATCCAGGAACTCGTCCGCGAGCGCATGCAGTACGCCGTCCTCGACCCCATCGCCGGCCAGCTCGACGGCGGCGACGCGGTGGCCCGCGCCCGGCTGGCGACAGCCGTGCTCGTGGGCATCGGCGCGATGCGGCGCACGCTCGGGCCGGAGGTCCCCACGGACGCCGACGTGGACCGCCTCACGGCGATCTTCACCGCGTGCCTCCGTTAACGGTGTGGCAAGATGCCAAAGCGATCGACAGGAGGAACCTACTGTGCAGGATGAAAACCACGCGACGGCCCGTCTTCGCGAACTTCGCGACAGTATCGACAACATCGACGCGGCGCTGGTCCACCTGCTCGCCGAACGGTTCAAGTTCACCCGTCAGGTGGGCGAGCTCAAGGCGGAGCGCAGCCTGCCTCCCGCCGACCCGGCCCGCGAGGCGGCCCAGATAGAGCGGCTGCAGGCGCTGGCGGTCGAGGCCAAGCTCGACCCCGAGTTCGCCAAGAAGTTCCTGGCCTTCATCATCGAAGAGGTCATCCGCCACCACCAGTCGGCCGCGATGCGCTGATCGATATGCCGCATATCCGGCCGCACCCGGGCTCCACGACGTACGGTGGTCCCATGGGTCGTATCGTCGGACTTGCCCTCGCGACCATCGCGGGGCTCTTCGTCCTGTTCACGTTCATCCTGCCGATGCTGGCGTCGCTGTTCAAGATCGCTCTGATCATCGGAGTCATCGCCCTGATCGCCTTCGTCGCGGTCAGAGTGATCAGCGGATCGTCGTCCTCGTCGCGATGACCATACTGCTCGACCCGGCCTGGCTGGCGGTCTTCGCGACGCTGGCCACGGTCGGGCTCCTCCTGCTGGCCGCGTGGGCGGCCCGGCTGCCGCCCGAGCAGGAGAGCGGCGCGTCCGCCGTCCCGCTGCGCCACGCCCTGCGCGCGACGCCGATACGGCAACTCGACCCCGACGCCGCCGGACGGCCCAGACCACGAGCACCGTCAGCAAGCCCCGCTTCCCGGTAAGCGGGGCTCGCGATCCGGCGAGCCCTTTGTCCTCGTTCCATGCGGGAAGGGCTCATGCTCGACACCATCGTCGGCTTTCTCATCGGTGTGACCGGCGACAACGCCGTCCTGATGATCATTTCACTCACGGCCGCCGTGCGCGCGGCGCTGCTGCCCCTGGCCGTCAAGCAGGCGCGGGCCGTACGGGCACGCGAAAAGCTGGCGCCGAAGCTCCAGGACCTGCACAAACGCCACGGCCGCGACCGCGAGCGGCTGGCCAGGGAGCTCAACGCCCTGTACGCCGAAGCGGGCACCTCGCCGTTCGCCGGGATCGGCCCGGCACTGGCTCAGGCGCCGTTCCTGTTCCTCGTCTACCAGATCGCGACCCACCCGACGGCCCTCGCCGGGCACACCCTTTTCGGTGCCCCCCTGGGGCACCAGGTGGCTTCCCTGGTGACGGGTTTCGGTCTGTTTAGTTGGCCGGTTTTGGTCTTCGGCGTGGTGCTGGTTTTGCTGGCCGCCGTCGCCTGGTACACCGCACGAAAGATCGAAGGTCCGAAGGTTCTCAGGCTGCTGCCGTTCGCCTCGGTGGCGGTGGCGCTGTTCACCCCGTTCGCCGTGGGGCTGTACCTGCTCGTCTCGACGTCCTGGACGGCCGGCGAGCGCGCGGTCCTGGCTACCCGGCCTCTCTGAGAGCGGGCACCTGCCCGTTCGCGACGCCGTTCGGGGCCGGCAGGATCGCCCAGACCGTGGTCGTGTCGCCGTCGTGGCGCACCCCCCAGCTCTCGGCGACATACTCGACAATGCCCAGGCCACGGCCACCGAGCGAGGACAACGTCGGCCGTCCGGCGCGCGGCTCGGTGGCCGCTCCGCCGTCGCTGACGGCCACCTCGATGTGATCCTCCGCCTTCAGCCAGGCCACCCTGACCATCCCGGAGGGCAGTGGGTGCGCGTGGCGCAGGGCGTTGCTCAGCAGCTCGCTCACCACCAGTACGGCATCGTCGATGGCGTTGTCGAAGACGCCGCTCGCCTGGAGATCGTTGCTCAGGCGCTGACGGGCCACGGCGACGCTGGACGGTGCGTAAGGCAGAAGCACCACGCTTGACACACGCACCTCCCCGCTCCCTGTTCCCCCCGAGGGAACTATCCCCGGTACGACCGAAATGCCCCGTTACCCGGTCCCAGAAACCGCATCTCGATCACAGCTTGTACACATTGGACGATAGATCAGCGCATCCGTGACCGCCTCGTTACCGCATCGGTGTGTCGGATCCGATAATGGAATCCTTCACCACCCGTCGCAGCGCCAACCGCATCCTGGTACCCCCACCGGGGCGCGGATGCGCGCTCACCTCACCGCCCTGGGCCCGTGCCAGCGAGCGTACGATGTGCAGGCCCAGTCCCACACCGCCGAACCTGCGCCGATCGCCCGCGTCGAGCTGGACGAACCGCTCGAAGATCCGCTCGCGGTCCTCCGCCCGGATGCCGACGCCCGGGTCGTCCACCACCACGACCACCCGGTCCTCCTCCGTCCACGCCTCCACCGTGATCAGCCCGCCCTTCGGCGAGTACTTGAAGGCGTTCTCCAGCAGGTGGGCGAGCATGACGTCGATCGCCGACGGGTCGCCCATGGCCAGCGGCAGCCCCTTCGGCACCACCACCTCGACGGCATGGCGCTCCGACAGCGCCGGCAGCCCCAGCGTCGCCGCCGCGATGCGCTCGGCCAGGTCGAAGGGCTCGATGACCGGCCGCTCCACCCCCGCCTCCGACCCCTGCAGCAGATGGCCGATCAGCTTGCTCAGCGCCCCGGCCCGCTCGGCGATCATGTGGACGGCCGAGCGCCGCTCGGCGTCGCTCAGCTCCTCCCACCGCCTGTCCAGCGTGCTGGCGAACCCCGACACGATCGTGATCGGCGTGCGCAGCTCGTGGCTGGTCACCGCCAGGAACAGGTCCTTGGCCTCCTCCAGTTCCCTGGCCGCTGTCACGTCGCGGAAGTCGACCACCCGCTCGCCCGTCTCGGCGATCCGCGCGCTCACCACGTCCAGCCAGCGGCCCGATTCGAGCTGGATCGTCAGCGTCCGCCCCGGTGTCGGCAGCGGGAACGGCAGCGGCCCGCCGATCACGGACTCGGCGCCGCAGGACGTCAGCTCCGCCGCCGCCGGGTTCCACTGGGTGACCAGGCCCTGCCCATCGAGTACGGCGATGCCGTCCGCGCTGGCGTCGAAGACCGCCCGCTCGTGCGCCCGCTGCCTGACCGCCTCCTGGTAGGCCATCGTGTTGCCCACCGCGATGCCGGCGTGCCCCGCCAGCAGTTCGAGCAGCTCCAGCTCCACGTGTCCCGGCTTGCGTTTGGAGAACAACGCGTACAGCGCACCGTACGGTCGCCCGCCCACCGCCGCCACACCCAGCGCGATCGTGTGCAAACCCGGCATCTCCGCCCAAACCAGATCACCCAGCCCCTGCGACTCCAGCATGACCGTCTTGCCGGTACGTAAAAGCTTGCCCACCAAACTGGTCCGCAGGTCGGCCGTGGCGCCGCGCAGTGATTCCGGCAGGCGGTCGGCCGCGACCACCCGCAGCCGGTCGCCCTCGATCTGCACGAACCCGCCGGCGTCCGCGCCGGTCAGCTCCGTCAGGCTGGCCGCGATGCGGTCGAGGACGGCGGGCAGTTCGAGTTCGGCGTTGATGTCGCCGACGACGTCGGTGAGCCTGCGCACCAGGCGGGCACGCTGGGCCGCCCGGTCGTCCGCCTGCTGGTCGCGCTGGACCGGATGGTGCATGTGCACGTAGCCGACGACCGCACTGCCCTGACGCAGGGCGCTGGTGTCGACCCGCAGGTCGAGGAGGGTGCCGTCGCGGCGGAAGCGCTTGGTGAGCAGCGAGACCTGACCGCCGGTGCGCACCCGTTCGAGCACCGCGTTGTGCTCGGCGGTCAGCTCCGCCGGCACGATCGGCGCCCTGCGGCCCACCACCTGCGGCGCCGTCCAGCCGAACAACCGCTCGGCCGCCGGGTTCCACGCGAGGACGGTCTGGTCGCGATCGAGGACGACGACGGCGTCCGGCGCGCTGGCGAGCACAGCGGTGGCCAAGGCGTCGTCAACGCCGGCGCGGGTTTCGGCCCTGTCCTCTCCCACCTTTCCATAGTGCACGCGGTGGTGTGCTTTCGTGGTGCGATCCGTCCGATACGCTGCGGTCACGAGCTTTCATGGCGGTGAAGTAGGTGAGGGTATGTCGAGCGGCGACCTCGATGCCCTGCTCAGAGTGACGTCGGCCACATACCAGGGCCAGAGCCCTCCCGACATCGCGTTCGGCACCTACGACGGCGCCGTCGGCAGGCTGGTGCTCGCCGTGACCGGCCGGGGCGTCGTGGCCTGCAGCTTCGGCGACGAGAACACGGTGTTCGAGCGGGTCGTCAGGCAGGTCGGCTCCTTCATCGGGCCCGACGCCAGCCGGCTCGACCCGGTGCGGCGCGAGCTCGACGCCTACTTCTCCGGCCGGCTGCGCACGTTCACGACGCCGGTCGACCTCGCGCTGGCCACGCCGTTCGCGCGGACGGTCCTGCAGAAGATGATGGCGGTGCCGTACGCGACGACCACGACGTACGGCGAGATCGCCGAGCGCATCGGACGGCCGCGCGCCATGCGGGCCGTCGGCAACGCGCTCGCCGAGAACCCCGTCTGCGTGATCGTGCCCTGCCACCGCATCGTGCAGAGCGACGGCGGGCTCGGCGACTACGCCGGCGGGCCGGCCGCCAAGCAACGGCTGCTCACTGTCGAGAACCGCGCCGAGAACCGTCCCGAGAACCGCGCCTCAGGCCGCCGATAGCCAGCGTCACGACCACGGCCACGATCGCCGCGCCGAGGGCGCCGTTCATCCACGGCTGCCTGACCGCCTCGCGCAGCGGCAGCCAGATCCGGTCCCACGCCTCCACCGTCGGCGTACCGGTCGTCACCCAGTAGGCGGCGAAGCCGAGCGCCCACGGCACCAGCATCGACCAGCGGGCCGGGGCGTCCTCCTCTGTGTTCCAGCGGGTCCTGCCGCCCAGCAGGAAGTAGTCGACCGCCAGCACCGCGAACATCGGCACGAACACCGCGCCGATCAGGCCGAGGAAGGCGCCGTACGAGGTCACGTCCACGACCAGCGCGATCGCCGTCGTCACCACGCCGATCACCACGGAGATCACCCGCCGGTCCACGCGCGGCATCAGGTTCTGCAGCGAGACCGTCGTCGAGTACACGTTGGCGAACGACTGGTCGGTCTCCCGCAGCACCAGCACCGCGAAGAACAGGGCGCCCAGCGGCGCGGCCACGAACGGCCCGAACACCGCCGTGCCGTCGGCCGTCACGGCCGCGGCGCCCGCCATGGCCACCGCGTACACGCCGAGGCCCAGGCAGGCGACCTGGGCCAGCGTGTAGCCGCCCACCACGCCGGTGAAGGCGGCGCGGCTGGAGCGCGAGTGGCGGGCGAAGTCGGCGGCGATCGGCACCCACGACACCGACAGGGCGATCACGTAGTCGACGGCGGGGGCGAAGGCGCTCCAGTCGCCGCCCGTGTGCGGCGGGGCCTTCGACAGGAAGTCCACGGCGTACCAGACGAGAGCGACGATCACCGCGATCGTGACGTACCTGCGCAACACCCGCACCGCACCCAGCGGCCAGATCGTCATCGCGACGGTGAGGACCCCGGCGGCGACCACCCACACCGCGTACGGCACCGCGTCACCGAAGATGGCCATGGCGCCCTGGGAGATCACCCAGAGCTCGAACGCGCCCCAGCCGATCATCTGGATGATGTTGAGGACGCTGGGGACGTACGACAGCCTGGCGCCGAACAGCCCTCTGAGCAGCACCATCGCGGGCCGGCCGGTCTGGGTGCCGGGGATGGCGGCGAGGCCGACCATCGTGGTGCCGATGAGGCTGCCGACGACCGTCGCGGTCAGTGCGGCGGCCAGGCTCAGCGGGGCGTCGCCGAGGGGGTTGAGCAGGAGGAGCGCTCCGGAGAAACCGAGCAGGCTGACCGCGAGGTTGGCCCAGAGCGCACCCTGGTCGAGGACGCCCAGGGTCTTGGGCGGGGCGCCCTCCAGGGTCAGGGGGACTTCCGCGTGGTGCGGATCGTCGGCGACACGCGTCATCGCGCACACTCCCTACGCCGGCATTACCCGGACAGGTTCATGCGGTCGGCGACAGCCGTAGTCGCCCTCTCAGCCTGGTTGCCCCAAGCTCCCGCGTCGAGTTGATGTTCAGATCCGGGCATCCCCGGCTCGCGGCCCCCATGATGCCCCATACATCCACATTCGGCCACCCTTGGGTGTCTAGTGCGGTGGCCAGACACGTTCGCCGGGTCGGCGACACGCCGGCTAGGGCTCCTGCCACGCCCGGGTGCTCGTTCACCCGCTGGAGCGGAATCCGGCTGGCTGCCTGGCCCGTGACCCGAGCCCGCATCCACAGCGAATGTCAGCCACGAGCAGCCTGACCACTCGGTGAACCTGACTGGTCACCGCATTAGTCTGATTCCTGGACGACTCGGACGGAGGTACGGACGCAATTGAGCGAGATCGACCCGCACATCCACGTCGACCAGAAGGTGATGCAGGCCAGCGCCGGTGGCCGCAACGCGATGGTGTTGACGTTGGGCCTCGTGCCCGACTCTCCGAGCGTCGTCACCACCGGTTGCGGCCTCCAGGTGCCCTACGCGATGACCTCTCCCCGCCCGGAAAGCGTCACCTGCCTCGCCTGCCGGGAACACGCCCACCGGGAACACCTGAGCTGGGCCGACCAGGTGGAGCATCTGAGCCGGTGGCCAGGTACGCCCTTCACCGGCGACCAGGCGGCCAAGGCCGCGCAATGGGCCCGCGACCTCGCGAAGAGGTTCTCCGGCTAGGCGGTGACCACGAACGTTCACTGGGTTTGCTGATCACGCGGCTCAGGTCCGGGGGCGACCCCATCGGCGTTGTTTCTCACTGCGGACCCGGGTGCGTTCTCGCCGTTGCTCGGCCAGCACGTCGGGGTGACGGGCGGGGGTGGTGCCACTGGCGGACGCCATGATGATCAGAGCTCTGCGGACCCGGATCTGCAGCGCCTGGCCTTCGGCGTCGGTTGATCGCCGGGCTCTGACGGGCTCAGCCATGCGCTCTTCCAACTGTCGGTCTCTATTGGGCCGTTACGACAGTGGAGCAGGTCATCACGCGGCGCGAGCCGTACGGCTCGCGCCGAGCCGGTGAACGAATGTGGTCACCGCACTAGATACCGGGGTAAGCGGCGGTGCGCCACCAATCGCCGGCTTTCAGATGCGCGATCAGCCGTGAGTCGGTGACCACCACGTCGTAATCCGCCCCGACGCGCATCTCCTCGCATCGGAGGAAAGCCGCAGCGGATTCAGGGGACATCTGGTTGAACGGCCCCTCGCTCTCCCGGGGAAATCCCCTGCCGCTTTCAGACAGCCGCTCTTCGGCCGCCACTGTGAAGGGGTAGTTGCGCGTCGCAGTCCGCTCCACACTCTCGACGAAGTCGCGATCCACTCCGTCGTCCTCGTCGTCAAGCAGGTCCAGTACGGTCCCGTCCTCTTCCAGATCACGGAGGAAGAAGCTCTTGTCGGGCAGCGGCCAGTGCCAGACGTCCGGGTTGAAGGCGGTTACCCGCAGTTGAATGCGGCGGTGCGCCGGGGCGACGGCCAGCACCCTTACCGCGTAGAGATCGGTCACGACGCCATTCTCTCTTCGGGTATCCGCATGGTCGAAGGAGCCTCCGCGAGCGGAACTCAAGCCGCGCGTCACGATCGGCCCGGAGAGCACACCGCGCCCGCTCTGAACCTCGACGCAATGAAGCCCGCCGGTCCTCGCGGGGGCGGTTCAGGTGCCCGGTGCTGGGAGAATGGGGAAATGACCGTTCCTGAGATCGAGGCCAAAGACGTCCCTGACGACGGCTACCTGCTGGACGTGCGCGAGCAGGAGGAGTGGGTGGCGGGGCACGCGCCGCAGGCCGTGCACATCCCCATGGGCGAACTGCAGGCGCGGGTCGAGGAGGTGCCCGCCGGACAGGCCGTGTACGTCGTGTGCCGCGTCGGCGGCCGGTCCGCGCATGCCGCGGCCTGGCTCAACCACGTGGGCCGCGAGGCGGTCAACATCGACGGCGGCATGTACGCCTGGGAGGCCGCCAAGCGCCCGATGGTGAGCGAGACCGGGCAGCCCCCGTTCGTGGCCTGACGGGGCTATCTCAGGAGCTTCGACATCCGCCGGTCGGCCAGCGGCTTGCCGCCGGTCTGGCAGGTCGGGCAGTACTGCAGCGCGGAGTCGGCGAAGGACACCTCGCGGATCGTGTCGCCGCACACGTCGCAGGGCTGCCCCGCGCGATTGTGCACACGCAGGCCGGACTTCTTCTCGGCCTTGAGATCCTTGGCCGCCAGGCCCCGCGCCCGCTCGACGGCCTCCGCCAGCGTGGCGACGATGGCCGCGTGCAGGTCGGCGACCTGGTCGTCGGTCAGCGTCGCGGCGATCTTGAACGGTGACATCCGGGCCGCGTGGAGCACCTCGTCCGAGTAGGCGTTGCCGATGCCCGCGATCACCTTCTGGTCGCGCAGGAGCCCCTTGATCTGCGACCGGTTGCCGCCGACGATGCCGCGCAGCACGTCCACGGTGAAGGTGTCGGCCAGCGGGTCGGGCCCGAGCGCGGCCACTCCCGGCACCTCCTGCGGGTCGCGGGTGACGTAGACGGCCAGCCGCTTCTGGGTGCCCGCCTCGGTCAGCTCGAACCCGGGCGCCGCGCCGGTGTCGTCGGGCGCGAGCCGCACCCGGACGGCCAGCGGGCCTTTGCCGGGCCGTACGGGCTTGGCGCCGGACAGGTCGTCCTTCCAGCGCAGCCATCCGGCGCGGGCCAGGTGGATGACCAGGTGGAGGCCGTCGCAGTCGAGGTCGAGGAACTTGCCGTGGCGCGCCACGGCGGTCACGGTCAGCCCGCCGAGCGCGCCGGCGGGCGGGTCGAAGGTCTTGAGCGCCTGGATGGCCACCACGTCGACGGCCAGGACGGTGCGCCCGACCGCGTGGCGGCCGAGGAATTCGGCGAGAGATGCCACCTCGGGTAGTTCCGGCATACGTCCAGAGTATGGTCCACAGCCTGTGGAAAACCACGCGGTAGGGTCAAGCCATGAACGTGACGATCGCCGAGGAAGTGCTCCTTATCGCCCATACCGACCAGGAGGGGAAGAGCCTCGTCTCCACCACCCAACTCGGTCTGACGCTCGCCGGTGCCGTACTCGCCGAACTGGCGTTGAACGGCCGGGTCGAACTGTCGAAGAAGCGAGTCACGCTCAAGGACCGCAGCCCGCTCGGCGACCCCGAACTCGACGCCGTCCTCGGGCGTGTCGCCGAGGACGGCAAGGACCGCACCCCGTCATCGTGGGTGCAGAAGATCCAGTCGGACAAGCTCCGCACCCGCCTGCTGACCCGGCTGGCCGACGCCGGGGTCCTCACCGAGCAGAGCGGGAAGGTCCTCGGCATCTTCCCGACCACGCGCTGGCCCGAGGCCGACGGCTCGATCGAGGCCGAGGTCCGCGCACGCGTCGGCGACGCGCTCGACGGAGCCGAGCCCTCCCCCCGTACGGCGGTGCTCATCTCCCTGCTGCACTCGACCGGCCTGATCCGCAAAGCCTTCCCCGGCGCCGCCAAGCGGCGCGTGAAGGAGATCGTCGAGGGCGAGTGGGCCGGCGAGGCCGTCGCCAAGACGATCGCCGGGATCAACGCGGCGGTCATCGTGACCGTCACGACCGTCACGACCGCCACGACGTGACCGGTTCGACCGGCTAGTTGCCGTCGAGGATCTCCTTCGGGACGGGTTTGTCCGCCTTGAGGGCGTTGAACAGGGCCAGCGCCTTCGTACGGTCCCACTTGACCGCGCTGCCGCCCCCGGCGATCTCGTTGCCGCCGAACGGCACAACGGTGGTGACCGGGCTGTCGCCCATCGCGAGGCCCAGCGACAGCATGTCGAAGACGCCGGTGCCGGGATCGACCGTGACCGCCTCGGTCGCGCTCATCGCGAGCGGGATCGAGGTGAACGGGTTGACCAGCACGCCGGGACTGGCGGCCTTCTTCACCACGGCGCTGAGGAACTGCCGCTGCCGCTTCGTGCGCTCGAAGTCGGGCAGCGCGCCGCCCTTGCGGGTGCGGACGTAGCCGAGCGCCTGCGCGCCGGTCAGCTCCTGCGTCCCCTTCTTGAGGTCGAGCCCGGCCTTGGGGTCGTGGATGTCGGTACGGATGTTCATCTCGACACCGCCGACCGCATCGACGATGTCGACGAATCCGGCGAAGCCGATCTCCATGTAGTTGTCGATCCGCAGGCCGGTGTTCTCCTCGACGGTCCGTACGAGCAGCCTGGGGCCGCCCATGCTGTAGGCGGCGTTGAGCTTGTTGCGGCCCTTGCCCGGGACGGTGACCGCCGAGTCGCGCGGCAGGCTGACGACGGTGGGCCGGTCGCCGCCCTCGGGGATGTGCACGAGCATCATCGAGTCGGTGCGCTGGCCTGCGGCGCGGCCGGTGGCCAGCTTCTTGCGCTCGGCCGCGGACAGGCCCTTGCGGCTGTCGGAGCCGACCAGCAGCCAGTTGGTGCCGGGGGTGTCGTCGACGCGTCCGTCGTAGTCGTCGAGGACCCCGTCGATGCCCTGGAGCCGCGAGTCGATCCAGAAGAGCATGCCCACGGCGGCGACCAGCAGCGCCACCAGCACGCCCGCGACGATCCTGACGATCGTGCGGCCGGAGGGGCGGCGCCCGCCGCCACCGGGCCGGCGCGGGTTCGGCAGGGCGGTGCCGCCACCGCCTGAGCCGCCGTGCGACTTCAACGGCCGGACCGCGCCGCCGCCGCCGGAGCGTTCACGACCGTAGACCCGGCCCTTCGACGGGGTGGCGGGGGGAGCCTGGTGGGCCGGAGCCCCTGCCGAGCGCAGGCGGTCGTCGCCCTGTGGGGGCAGCGGGCGGCCTTCGCCCGGCGAACGCATCGGGCGCGTTCGGTCTTCCTGTGACACGTCTGAGTCTCCCCTTCGGTTGCCCTCAACGCTACGTCGAGCCCCTCAGCAGTGCACTCGTCCGGCCAAGGAATCCCCATGGGGAAGTTACCCACCGACCGCGCGAGGTCACCTCGGAAACATCTGACGCCGTCAGCATCGTTACGGTTTATGAACAGGACCGATGAATCGAAGGGAACACTGTGTCCGATCCGGACTCATGGAGTAGCCACCCGTGCGCAGGCACGGGTTCCGTCAAGGGCGCTCACAGGTGAGCGCCTATCTGGGCCTCCTGGCCCTCCTCCTGCTGACCGCCGCGACCGGCTACTTCGTCGCACAGGAGTTCGCGTTCGTCGCCGCCGACCGGAGCCTCCTGCGCGAGCAGGCCGCGGCCGGCGACAAGGCGGCCGAGAAGGCCCTCAAGGTGACCTCCCGCCTGTCGTTCATGCTCTCCGGCGCCCAGCTCGGCATCACCGTGACCGCGCTGCTCGTCGGCTTTCTCGCCGAACCGGCCGTCTCCACGCTCGTCAGACCGTGGCTGGCCGACCTCGGACTGTCCGCCGGCGCCATCACCGGCCTGTCCATCACGGCCGGCATCCTTGTGGCCACCGTGGTCCAGATGATCTTCGGTGAGCTGGCGCCCAAGAACCTCGGCATCGCCCGGCCCGAGCAGGTCGCCAAGTTCCTGGCGAGCTCGACGCTCGTCTACCTGGCCGTCGTCGGCCCGCTGGTGCGCCTGTTCGACTCCACCGCGACCGCACTGTTGCGCCGCCTCGGCATCGAGCCCGTCGAGGAGGTGGAGCACGGCGCCACCCCCGAGGAACTGTCGCGGATCATCGCCGAGTCCACCCAGGCGGGCGAGCTGCCGCCCCGGCTGTCCGAACTGCTCGAACGCGCCCTGGAGTTCGGCGACCGCAACGCCGAGGAGATCATGGTGCCGCGTCCCCGCGTCATCGTCCTGCGCGCCGACCGCCCCGTCTCCGAACTGATCGACACCATGCGCGAGTACGGTCACTCCCGCTACCCGGTCCTCGGCACCGACGGCGACGTCGTCGGCGTCACCGGAGTGCGCGAGCTGCTCGCCTCCGGCCTTGAGGACGGGCTGATCGCCCAGATCACCCGCCCCGCCCTGCTGGTCCCGGACTCACTGCCGCTCCCGCTGGTGCTGGAGCGCATGCGCCAGGCCAAGGACGACATCGTGTGCGTCATCGACGAGTACGGCGGTCTGGCCGGCGTCGTGGCCGTCGAGGACCTCGCCGAAGAACTCGTCGGCGAACTCGTCGACGAGAACGACCCCGAGCCCGCCGGTGCCGTCGAGCACCCCGGCGGCGTCTGGGAGGTTCCCGGCCACCTGCGCCTGGACGAGGTCGAGCGCGCCACGGGCATCGCGCTGCCCGAGAGCGACGACTACGACACCCTGTCCGGGCTGGTGCTGGCCAGGCTCGGCCGGATGGCGGAGCCCGGTGACCGGGTGACCGTCCAGACGACTCCCGACACCGACCCGTTCGACGACGACGAGGACGAGCACGCGGAACTGACCGTGCTCTCCCTCAGCCGCAGAGTCCCCGAGTGGGTACGGCTGGCCCCGCTGCGCCAGGCCGAGCAGGCGGAGGTCGTCCGATGACGATGATCCTCCTGAGCGTCGCCCTGCTCGCCTTCAACGCCCTGTTCGTGGCGGCCGAGTTCGCCTTCGTCTCCGCCAAGCGCCACCGTCTGGAGGAAGTGGCGGTCAACGGCAACCGCATGGTGCGATTCGCGGCCAAGTCGGCGGTGGGCGGCAGCAGGCAGTTGTCCCTCATGCTGGCGGGCGCCCAGTTGGGCATCACGCTCTGCACCCTGGGCCTGGGCCTGGTCACGGAACCGGCCCTGGAGCACGCCCTGGAACCGGTGTTCGCCGCCGTCGGCGTACCCGAGGCCCTGCGGATGCCGATCTCGCTGACCCTGGCCCTGGCCCTGATCACGTTCCTTCACATGGTCATCGGCGAGATGGCGCCGAAGTCCTGGGCGCTGACCCACCCGGAGCGCGCCGCCCTGATCCTGACCCTGCCGTTCCGCGCGTTCACCTCGCTGATGCGTCCGCTGCTCTCGACCCTGAACGGCCTGACCAACGTCATCCTCCGCCTGTTCGGCGTGGAACCCCGCGACGAACTGGCGACCACGAGGACCCCTCGCCAACTGGCCATGCTCGTCGGCGAATCGGCCCGCATGGGCCTCCTGGACAGAGAAGAGCACGACCTGCTGACCCGCGCCCTCCGCCTGGACGACGAGGGCATCGAACGCCTGATGGTCCCCCTGGCAGAAGCCAGCCGGGTCCCGATGACGGCGAGAACAACAGAGATCAAGGAGGCGGCGACCGCCTCAGGCCACCTGCGACTCCTGGTCGGCGAGGAAGACACGATCGACGGCGTCCTCCACGTGAGGGACACCCTGCTACGCCCGGACGCCACGGCGGCTGACCTCGCCAGAGCCATCCCCCGCCTGCCCTGCGTGACCCAGGTCCCGGAAGCCGTAACGACCCTCCAGGAAGCCAGAGCCCACCTGGGCCTGGTGACGAACGCAGAAGGCAAGGTCATCGGCATGGTCAGCCTGACCGACCTCCTGGGCGAACTCCTGGACACAAGAATGCTCGCAGCCTGACCCAGCCAAAGAGCGAAGGGAAGACCACCCAAAAGTACGATCTTCCCTTCGCTCTAGGCGAAACCCATGACAAGCCCCAACCAGCCCAACGAAGGATAAGAACCAAGCAGGCTGGCTGAGCTGAGCTGAGGAAGTTGACCCAAAAGGGCCAGACCAGGGTCTTGGCGCCGGATGGGCGAAGCCAGGGACGAGGCGAAAGCTCCCCTGGGGGTCCGGGGGTTATCCCCCGGGCAAACATGACGAGGGGGCCTACGGAAGTAGCCCATCAGGGCTACGACCACAGACCCCCAGCCAACGAGTGGGCGAGGAGGGATTTGAACCCTCACGTCCTTTCGGACACACGGACCTGAACCGTGCGCGTCTGCCGTTCCGCCACCCGCCCATTTGTGGGTGCGGAGAAACATTAGCACGGAACTACCGGTGGTACTGAACCCGGATACGATCGCATAAGACACGGGAGCGGAGGAGCTGGGCGCGCAGGTCGCGGCCCTCTCCCGCCCCTGTGGAACGGGCGGAGGCCGGGCGTGCACGCGTCCGGGTGGCCGCGGTCATATGCACGGAGGAAGGGAGGTACCCGGTGGGAGTCCTTCAGCGCTTCGAGCGACGGCTCGAAGGCATGGTTGAGGGGGCCTTTGCGCGGGCGTTCAAGTCTGACCTTCAGCCGGTCGAGGTCGCGAGCGCGGTGCAGCGGGAGATGGACGAACGGGCGGCGATCGTCGCCCAGGGTCGCACGCTCGTGCCCAACGACTTCGTGGTTGAGCTGTCCTCGACCGACAGCGAGCGGCTTGAGGTCTACGCCGACAGCATCAGCCACGAGCTGGCCAACCTCGCCAGGGAGTACGCCAAGGAGCAGGGCTACTCCTTCGTAGGGCCGGTCCGGGTCCGCTTCGAGATGGCCACCGACCTGGCTCTGGGCCTGTTCCGCATCCGGTCGGGCGTGATCAGGGGCGCCACGGTCGAGCAGGACGAGATCCGCCAGCCGGCGAGCGACCTGCCCCCGTCGCGCCCCAACGCGTTCGGAGGGCGGCCGAGGCTGCTCGTCTCCACGCAGGACGACCCCCAGGGGGACCGCTCGTACGAACTCACCACTCCGGTGACCTTGCTCGGTCGCGGCACCGACTGCGATCTTCGTCTTGTCGATCCCGGCGTCTCCAGGCACCATGCGGAGCTGCGGGTCGAGGCCCAGCAGGTCTCGCTCGTCGACCTCGGGTCGACCAACGGCACTTTCGTCAATGGCCAGCCGGTACGCAGGATCGAGCTCCAGAACGGCACGCGAGTGACGTTGGGACGCACGACCCTGGTGTTCCGGCGCGATTAGGGGTAGACAAACGGTCCATGTCCGAGCTCACGCTGCTGCTGATCCGGCTCGCCTTCCTCGCGGTGCTGTGGTTTTTCGTCATTGCCGCAGTCGGCGTGATCCGGACTGACTTGTTCGGGTCACGCAGCACTCCGGCCAACGCCCGCAAGTCGGGCAAACCCAACAAACCAGCCGCCAAACCCAAGGCCAAGAAGGGTGAACCACGCCAACTCGTGGTGACGGGTGGCCCACTCCAGGGCACCACCATTAATCTCACGGAGACACCCATCACCATCGGCCGGGCCAACGACGCCACGCTGGTAGTCACAGACGACTACGCTTCCAGCCGGCATGCCCGGCTCTTTCCTCAGGACGGTCAGTGGATCGTGGAAGATCTCGGTTCGACCAACGGCACGTATCTCGACCGCTCAAAAGTCACCCGTCCGACCCCGGTGCCGCTCGGTGTTCCGATCCGTGTCGGCAAGACAGTCATTGAATTGCGCAAATGACCATCGCACTCCGCTACGCCGCCCGCTCGGACGTCGGCCTCCTCCGCGAAGGGAACGAGGACTCGGCGTACGCTAGCGGTCGCCTGCTCGCCGTCGCCGACGGCATGGGCGGGCACGCACACGGCGAGGTGGCGAGTTCCGTCGCCATCGCCGCAATGGCCTCGCTCGAAGAGGTCCAGCCGGGGGGTGACCTGCTCAACTCCATCGAGGCCGCGGTGCGCGACGCCAATCGCAAGCTGCACGAGATGGTCGGCAGGGATCCGAGCCTCAAGGGCATGGGCACCACTCTGACGGCGATGCTCTGGAACGGCACCCAGGTCGCCCTGGTGCATGTCGGCGACTCGCGCGCCTACCTGCTCAGACGCGGGGAGCTCTACCAGATCACCCATGACCACACGCTGGTGCAGCAACTGGTCGACGACGGGCGCATCACCCCGGAGGAGGCCGCGACGCATCCGCAGCGCTCGATCCTGCTGCGGGCGCTCGACGGCAGCGGCGAGGTCGATCCCGACCTGACCCTGCGGGAGGCACAGGTCGGCGACCGCTACCTGCTGTGCTCCGACGGCCTGTCCGGTGTGGTGAGCGCGGAGACGCTCCACGCGACGCTCACCAACATCGACGACCCGGAAGAGGTCGTGCGCCAGCTCATCGACCTGGCCAACCGGGGCGGCGGCCCCGACAACATCACCTGTGTGCTCGCCGACGTGATCGAGGTCGGCGAGGGACATCAGCCGAGCACCGAGCCCGCCGTCGTCGGCGCGGCCGGCGCCACCCGGCTGCGAACCGATCCCGGCAACCCGGCGGGGCGAGGCGGCGCGGTGACCGCTCCCCAGCCGGTCATCACCGATGACGACGACCCCGGCGGCCCGCACGCGTACGCGGGCGGTCGCCGGGCCAGACGTCGGCGGGTATGGCCTGTGCTGGTCACCGTGCTCGCCGTGGGGGGAGCCGCCGTCGGTGTCGGCGGCTACTTCGCATGGCAGTGGACCCAGGACCAGTACTACGTCGGAGCCAGTAACGACGGCGAAGTGGTCGTGTTCCGCGGGATCCAGACGGAGGTCGGGCCACTGGAGCTCTATTCGATCGCCGATTACACCGGGCGGCTGGTCAAATCCCTGTCCGAACCCGACCAGGCCAGTCTCAAGCAGGGCATTCCTGTCGAAAGCGTCGAAGAAGGCCGCAAGAGGATCAACCAGTTGAAGCCCACCGAAGAGCCGACAACCACCCCTACGCCCACAGCAAGCCCCTCAACCTCCAGATCTTCGCAGTAGGGTCGCGGTAGGTGAGTAACGAAGTGGCAGCCCCCGTCCCCATGCCCGCCAAGCGGCGTGTGGCGCAACTCCTCATGCTCGCGTTCGCGGTCGCGATCGTGATGAGCGCCTACGCGAGCGTCGGGCTCGCCATGGACGGGCAGATCCCTTCGGGCATGCTGACGTACGGCCTGAGCCTCGGCGGGTTGATGCTCGCCGCCTACGCGGCGCTGGCCAAGTTCGCCCCGTGGGCCGACCCGCTCATCCTGCCGCTGGTGACCGTGGTCAACGGGCTCGGCCTGGTGATGATCTACCGGCTCTCCGAGACCGACTCGAAACTGCCGTCGGTGACATTGGCCTCGCCCAACACGCAGCTGATGTGGACCCTGATCGGCATCGTGTTGTTCACCCTCACCCTGATCTTCCTGCGCGACCACCGCGCGCTGCAACGGCTCACCTACACCGCGGGCCTGGCCGGCCTGGCCCTGCTGATCTCACCGCTGATTCCCGGGCTGGGCAAGGAACTCGGCGGCGCCAGGATCTGGATCGGCATCGGCCCCATGCGCCTGCAGCCCGCCGAGTTCGCGAAGCTGGCGCTGGTCATCTTCTTCGCGGGCTACCTGGTCGCCAAGCGCGATGTGCTCGCCCTCGCCGGGCGGCGGCTGCTGTTCATCGACCTGCCCCGCGCCCGCGACCTCGGCCCGGTGCTCATCACCTGGGCGGTCAGCCTCGGCGTGCTGGTGCTGCAGAAGGACCTCGGCTCCTCGCTGCTGCTGTTCGGCACCTTCATCGCGATGCTCTACGTCGCCACCCAGCGGGTGTCGTGGGTCATCATCGGCGTCCTGCTCTTCGTGGGCGGCGCGCTGTTCGCCGGGATGGCCTTCTCCCACGTCAACGACCGCTTCGAGGTCTGGCTCGACCCAGGCAGGCCGGAGTTCTTCGACCGCACGCCCGGCGGCAGCGCCCAGCTCATGCAGGGCCTGTTCGCGATGGGCTCCGGCGGCATCCTCGGCAGCGGCCTCGGCAAGGGCCATCCGGAGGAGATCCCGCTGGCCTTCTCCGACTTCATCTTCCCCGCGATCGGCGAGGAGATCGGGCTGACCGGCCTGATGGCGCTGCTGATGATCTACGCGCTGATCGTCCAGCGCGGGCTGCGCACCTCGCTGGCCGCCCGCGACCCGTTCACCAAGCTGCTGGCGGGCGGTCTGTCGTTCCTTCTCGCCTGGCAGATCTTCATCATCGTGGGGGGCGTCACCCGGCTCATCCCGCTGACGGGCCTGGTCACACCGTTCATGTCCCAGGGCGGATCCGCCCTCCTGGCTAACTGGATCCTTATCGCTCTCTTGGTACGCATGTCCGACACCGCTCGGCGGCCCGCCCCCCAGGCCATCCAAGACGAAGGAATGACACAGGTGTTCCAGCGATGAACGGCCCGGTCAAGCGCATCGCGGTGGCCTGCCTGGCCATGTTCGCACTCCTCATGATCAACGTGAACTACCTCCAGGCGGTCAACGCGGAGGAGTACCGGTCGGACGCGCGCAACAAGCGCAACTACTACGACCGCTACGCCGTGGAGCGCGGGCGCATCACCGCGAGCGGCAACACGATCCTGGCCCAGTCCAAGGAGCAGAAGGGCGAGTTCAAGTTCGTCAGGGAGTACTCCAACGGACCCCTGTACGCGCACGTCACCGGCTTCTTCTCGCCGGAGAGCGCCGAGGCGATCGAGGCCAGCGAGAACACCCTGCTCGACGGGTCGAGCAACGACCTGCTGCTCCAGCGCAGCATCAACCTGTTCACCGGCGAGCCGACCCGGGGCGCCAACGTCGACCTGACCATCCGGCCGGCCGCGCAGAAGGCGGCCTACGACGCGCTGCGCCAGAGCGGCAAGCGCGGCGCCGTCGTCGCCCTCGACCCGAAGTCGGGCGCGATCCTCGCGATGGTCTCACTGCCGACGTACGACCCGTCCACGATCTCGGTGCCGGACAAGGGCTCGGCCTTCGGCGCGTACGGCAAGCTCGCCGAGAACAAGGACCAGCCGCTGCTCAACCGCGCCATCCGCGACTACTACGCGCCCGGCTCCACGTTCAAGGTGGTCACCACCGCGGCCTGGCTGGAGGACGACTCCAGCCGCGACGGCCAGACCATCGTCAACGGGCCGACCCGGCTGTCCCTGCCGGACACCAACGTGACGCTGCCCAACTACGGCGGCGCCGCGTGCGGCTCCGGCAAGGTCACGATGACGTACGCGCTGGAGCGCTCGTGCAACACGCCGTTCGGCGAGATCGGCCTTGAGCTGGGGCACGACGCGCTGGCCGAGCAGGCGCGCAAGTTCGGCGTCGGCGAGCCGCTGGAGATCCCGATGGGCGTCCAGGCCAGCACCGTCGGCGAGAAGGAGGCGGACCGGGCCGCGCCCGCGATGTCGGCCATCGGCCAGCGCAGCGTGGTGATGACGCCGATGCAGATGGCGATGGTCGCGGCGGGCATCGTCAACGAGGGCGTGGTGCAGAAGCCGTTCCTCGTCAACAAGATCACCGACGCCAAGGGCGACACGGTGGACGAGGCCAGCCCCGAGGAGCTCTCCGAGGCGATGAGCCCCGAGAACGCCGCCAAGCTGCGCGACATGATGGTCAGCGTCGTCAACAACGGCACCGCCCGCAACGCGCAGATCCCCGGCGTCGAGGTGGGCGGCAAGACCGGCACCGCGGAGACCCGTGAGGGCAAGGCCCCGCACGCCTGGTTCATCTCCTTCGCCCCGGCCAAGGACCCGAAGGTGGCCGTGGCCGTCTTCGTCGAGTCCGGCGCGGCCAGGGTCGGCGAGGAGGCCACCGGTGGCGGCGTGGCCGCCCCGATCGGCAAGGCCGTGATGGAAGCGGTGCTCAAGCAGTGATCCCGGGCATGCAGCTGGCGGGCCGCTACCACCTCGTCTCCCGTATCGCCGTCGGCGGTATGGGCGAGGTGTGGCGTGCCCTCGACCAGCTGCTCGGCCGCGAGGTGGCGGTCAAGGTGCTCGGCCCCCAGTTCGCCGCCGACCCGGCCTTCCGCGACCGCTTCCGCAACGAGGCGCGCATCACCGCCGGGCTGTCCGACTCCGGCGTCGCCCAGATCTTCGACTACGGCGAGCAGGGTGACCTGGCGTACCTGGTGATGGAGCTGGTGCCGGGTGAGTCGCTGGCGGCGATCCTCGCGCGCAACGGCTCGCTCGGGCCCGAGGTCGCGCTCGACGTGATCCAGCAGACCGCGAAGGCGCTGCACGCCGCCCACACCGCCGGGGTGATCCACCGCGACATCAAGCCGGGCAACCTGATGGTGACCCAGGACGGTGTCATCAAGGTGACCGACTTCGGCATCGCGCGGGCGCTGGAGGCGGCGCCGGTCACGATGACGGGGACCGTACTCGGGACCGCCCAGTACGTCAGCCCCGAGCAGGCGCAGGGCGCGGTGCTGACGCCCGCCACCGACCTGTACTCCCTGGGCGTCGTCGCCTACGAGTGCCTGGCCGGGCGGCCGCCGTTCCAGGCCGAGAGCCATGTGGCCATCGCGCTGCAGCACCTCAACGAGCCGCCGCCGCCACTCGGCGTGGACGTGCCCAAGCCCGTGCGCGACCTGGTCGCCGTGCTGCTGGCCAAGGACCCGGAGCGGCGGCCCGCGACGGCGCTCGACCTGGCCGACCGGGCATACGTGCTGCGCGAGTCGCTGGCGAGCATGCAGCACCACACCGAGCTGCGGATGCTCACCGATCCGGCCGGTTTCCGCGTGCGCGAGCCGGGCGCGGAGGCCACCACCGACGATCTCGGCACCGACGATCTCGGCCCGGCCGACACGGTCCAGCAGGTCGCGGCCCCCGCGCGAAAGGGCAGGCGGGGCGTTGTGCTCTTCGCCACTGCCGCCTCGGTCGCCGCCGTCGGGTTCGGCGCGGTCATGATCAACCAGGACGCGAATCAGGTCAAGCCGCCTGACGTGGCTGAACCTTCTCAGACGCTGAACCGTCCTTCAGAAGTGAAGCCCCGCAAGACCCGGTCGTCCACTCCACGGCCCCCCGTGGTTCCCGTGAAGTCGAAGCGGCCGGTACCCTCACCGTCGGCTACGGTAGGCAAGTCGGCGACTCCGAAGCCGCAGAAGCCGACGCCGAAACCGACCCCGACGCCGACCCGGACCCCGTCTCCCACACCCACCCCGACGCCCACCATGACACCGACGCCCACGCCGACCGCGGTATCTCCCGACCCGGGTATCACAAACCCGCCGAAGGAGGAGACGTGAGGCGGTTCGGAGTCGATGATGGAAGCGGGCGGCACCGGAGCGACACCACCGCGCAGGCCGGTACCCACGATGAACGGTAAGGGACAGTGCAGGAAATGACTCAGCCTCGGCTACTCGGAGGCCGCTACGAGCTCGACGGAGTCGTCGGGCGCGGCGGCATGGCCGAGGTGTATCGCGCCAGAGACATCCGGCTGGACCGCGTCGTCGCGATCAAGACGCTCCGGCAGGACCTCGCTCGCGACCACACCTTTCAGGCCCGTTTCCGCCGCGAAGCACAGTCTGCGGCCTCGCTGAACCACCCGGCCGTCGTGGCGGTCTACGACACCGGTGAGGACGTCGCCGAGAGCGCGCCCGTGCCGTACATCGTCATGGAGTTCGTCGACGGGCGCACGCTGCGCGACCTGCTGCGCCAGGACCGGCGGCTGCTGCCCGAGCGTGCGGGAGAGCTGGTCGACGGCATCCTGCGGGCCCTCGACTACAGCCACCGCGGCGGCATCGTCCACCGTGACATCAAGCCGGCCAACGTGATGATCACCCGGGCCGGCGACGTCAAGGTGATGGACTTCGGCATCGCCCGCGCGATGGCCGACTCGGCCGCCACCATGACGCAGACCGCGCAGGTGATAGGGACCGCCCAGTACCTCTCGCCCGAGCAGGCGCGCGGTGAGCGGGTGGACGCCCGCAGCGACATCTACTCCACCGGCTGTGTGCTGTACGAGCTGCTGACGGGCCAGCCGCCGTTCACGGGCGACTCCCCCGTCGCCATCGCCTACCAGCACGTGCGCGAGGACCCGATCCCGCCGTCGCAGATCGACCCCGAGATCCCGCAGTGGGCCGACGCCATCGTGCTCAAGGCCATGGCCAAGGACCCGGGCCAGCGCTACCAGAGCGCGACCGAGATGCGCGCCGACCTCCAGCGGGCGATGTCCGGTATGCCGGTCGACGCGCAGACGATGGCCATCAACAACTACGGCGCCGGCACCCGGACGATGGCGGCGACCCAGGCGCCGGGCGGGCCCGCGACGACCCGGTCGGGCGCCGTCCCGCCGTACGAGTACGGCGACCAGGGCGGCGGTGGGCGCGGCGGACGCAGGCGCGCGGGCGGCGGCGGTGAGAACAAGGCACTGAAGACCGCGGCGTGGATCCTGGTCCCGCTGCTCATCATCGGCGCGTTCATCGGCGTCGGCTACGCGTTCCTGAGCTCGGGCGACTCGGGCAAGGACAGCGGCGCGGCCAAGGTGACCGTACCCGTGCTGATCGACCAGGAGCTCACGGACGTCGAGAAGAAACTGCAGGAGCTCGGCCTGACCTTCAGCGTGACGGAGGAGTTCAACTCCGACGTCAAGAAGGGGGTCGTGATGGACAGCAAGCCCGCTGCGGGCAGCGAGGTGGACAAGGGCTCGTCCGTCGCGCTCGTGGTCTCCAAGGGCGCCGAGCGGGTGAAGGTCCCCGACGGGCTGATCGGCATGAGTGCCGAGGACGCGCGCAAGGTGCTCGAAGACGCCAAGCTACGGGTCTCGGTCAAGCAGAAGACCTCCAGCGGGACGCAGGGGCAGGTCGTCGACACCGAGCCCAAGTCGGGCGCCTCGGTGGCCCGTGACAGCGTGGTGACCCTGTTCGTGCCCAGGGCGCTGAGCACCGTCCCGAACGTGGTGGGGCTGACCGAGCAGGACGCGATCAAGGCGTTGCGCGCCGAGGGCTTCCGGGCCAAGGCGAACAGGCAGCCGGGCGACCAGCCGAAGGGCACGGTCATCGCGCAGAGCCCGGAGGCCGACGCCAAGCACATGCCGAACACGACGGTCACGATCGTGGTGTCGACGGGTCCCGCCGAGGAGCCGACGTTCCCGACCGATCAGCCGACCGGTGATCCGACGCTGCCGACGGATCAGCCGTCCACTCCTGAGGGGGATCCGGGCGACGACATCCCGATCGGCGAGGACGAGGACACCGGGTTCTGACGCTCAGTTGTCCGTAGGAGCCCCTGAGAAGCCTTCTCTGGGGCTCCTGTGTGTACAAGCAACCCCCGCCGCTCGGGGGCAACGGCGGGGGCGCTTGTTTGTGTGTCGCGTTTGCAGAGGGATGTGTTACAAGCCGGAGTTGAGCCAATTGGCAAGCAATAGATGCCCATGTGAGGACACGACAGACTCCGGGTGGAATTGCACGCCTTCGATGGGTGCTGTCCGGTGCCGCAGGCCCATGATGACGCCCTCGGGTGTCGTGGCCGTCACCTCCAGCACCTCCGGTACGGTCTCCGGCACCACCACCAGCGAGTGGTAGCGGGTCATCTCCACCGGCGACGGGATGCCCGCGAACAGCCCGGTCCCGTCGTGCACGACGGGGCTGGTGCGCCCGTGCATGATCTCGGGGGCGCGGGCCACCGTGGCGCCGTGGGCGAGCGCGATGGCCTGGTGCCCGAGGCACACGCCCAGCAGCGGCAGCCGCCGGGCCGCCGCGTGCAGCACCAGCGGCACGCTCACGCCCGACCCTTCGGGAGTGCCCGGCCCCGGGCTGATGAGCACCCCGTCGAAACCGTCGGCGTCGGCGGGCAGGACCTCGTCACGCGGCCGTACGTCGCAGGACGCCCCGAGCTGCCGAAGATACTGCACGATCGTGTGGACGAAGCTGTCGTGGTTGTCGACCACCAGGACCCTCGTCACGCGGGACTCACTTTCTCACGGTCACCTCGTCCAGGGGGACCGCCGGTTCGAGCAGGGGAAAGGCCGCGTACCAGAGTACGGCCGCCGTGACGGCCGCCAGCACCGAGGCCGCGACCACGCGGGCCGTGGTGGTGGCGCCGGGCAGTTTGCGCCAGATCCAGCCGTACATGTCAGACCTTTCGCTCCTGGGTCTCCCTGAGGACGCCGTAGACGATCAGCCGCTGGGCGGCCGAGTACTCGGGATGGCAGGTGAGCAACGTGATGAACGAGCGGGTGGGCGTGATGTCGGGCTTGCCGGGCACCGGGGCCACGACCTCGGTCTCGTCGGGCTGGACGATGTCCTGCGAGGTCACCCGGTAGGTGTAGCGGGCCTCGGCGGCCTCCACGACGATGTCGTCGCCGCGTTGCAGCTCGTCGATGCGGTTGAACGGCGCCGAGTAGGTGGTCCGGTGGCCGGAGACGACGAAGTTGCCGAGCTGGCCCGGCATGGCGGTGCCCGGGTAGTGGCCGGGCCCCCGCTTCAGGTGCTCGGTGTCGACGCCCTCGACCACGGCGTACCGGTAGTCGCGGCCCAGGCTCGGGATGCGCAGCAGCGCCAGCGCGCCGCCCAGCTCGATCTTGGGGATCTCGGGCTTCTTGTCGCGTTCGGCGACGTCCTGCGCCTTCTTGGCGGCCTCCGCCGCCTCCTCGGCCAGCTGTTGCTGCAGAAGGAGCTGCTGGCGGGCGGTGTAGGCGCTGGTGCCCCAGAGCAGGTAGGCGCAGAAGAGCATCATGATCACCCCTGCGGTGATGCTCAGCTCCCCGGCGGTCCGCAGGATGGCCCTCACCCGATCAGAGTATTCGGCGATGATCCGTACGCGGGGGATCGCCATGTCCCGCGCGTGGCGACTATCCTTGGCGAGGCTTCAACTACGCTTAACTAAGAGCCTGTGGACGATCCGGAGGCCCAGGCCCTCAGCAGGAGTACCCAGTGCCCAAGCCCAAGACTCGCAAGAAGGCGGTCTACACGCCGCCGCAGAAGACCCAGCAGGTAAAGGTCAGCCCCCGCTGGCTGGCGCCGACGATGGTCGTCGCGTGGATCATCGGCATCCTGTGGATCGCGATCTACTACGTCGCGCCCTCTCTGCCGCCATTCGCGGAGCTACAGAACTGGAACCTGCTGATCGGGTTCGTTTTCATCATCTTCGGTGTGGTGCTTTCCACCCGCTGGCGCTAGCTTTTTCCACAGCTTTTTCCACAACTGGGGAAAGTCACAGGACGCCCGCCCCGCTCCTGATCACCACCAGGGCCGCGAGGGCGGCGAACACCCCCAGGATCGCCACGCCCTGGTAGAGGGCACGGTGGTTCTTGGGGGCATAGGTCAGTGCGGCGCTCAACAGCGCGCCCGTGACGAGGCCGCCGATGTGCGCGCTCCAGCTGATCCGCAACCCGGTGAACATCGGCAGCACGAACGTGATCGCCAGATTGAGGACGATGATGATCGTGATGCCCCGGACGTCGAGGCTGAGCTTGCGGCCCACCACGAACACGGTCGCGAACAGGCCGTAGACGGCGCCGGAGGCACCGACCGTGAGCACGTTGAGCGGATCGACCCACAGGCTGAGCACAGAGCCGCCGAGGGCGCTCAGCAGGTAGAGGGCGGCGAACCTGGCGTGCCCGAAGGCCCGCTCCAGGTAGGGGGCGATGGCGTAGATCGCCCAGGCGTTGAACAGGATGTGGAAGATCGAGCCGCCGCTGTGGACGAAGGCGCTGGTGATCAGCCGGTAGTACTCACCCTGGACCGCCACCATCACGGTGTTCATGCCGAGTTCGGCAGACAGCGCGCTGTTGGCGAGCTGGGCCAGGTAGACGACGCCGATGAGGCCGAGGATCGCCCACGTGACGTAGGGCTTGCTGACCACGCCGCCACCGAAGGTGGCCTGGGCCTGCCGGACGGTACGGTTGCCGTCGGCGACGCACTCGGGGCACTGGAAGCCGACCGCCGCGTCGCGCATGCAGTCGGGGCAGATGGGCCGGTCGCACCGCTGGCAACGGACCCAGGTCTCCTTGTCGGAATGCCGGAAACACGTCGGCACCGCCTCGGCAGGCTGCTCGGGCGGGCTTGGCGGCTGGCTGGTCATGCTTTTCAGCCTATGGCCTGCCGCCCGCCCTTGGGCCATGCGTCAGGCGGGCTGCCTGTCGATGGTGACCGTTTCGAGTACGACGTCCTCCTGAGGGCGGTCGTTGCGGCCGGTGCGTACCTTGGCGATGGCGTCGACGACGTTCTTGCCCTCGATGACCTCACCGAAGATGGTGTGGCCCTGGTTGAGGTGCGGCTGCGCGGAGACCGTGATGAAGAACTGCGAGCCGTTGGTGCCCTTGCCCATGCGGATCCCGGCGTTGGCCATGGCCAGCAGGTAGGGCCGGTTGAAGTTGTTCTCCCGGTGGATCTCGTCGTCGAAGGCGTAGCCGGGGCCGCCGATGCCCTGGCCGAGCGGGTCCCCGCCCTGGAGCATGAAGCCGTCGATGACCCGGTGGAAGATCGTGCCGTTGTAGAGCGGCGCGGTGGACTTCTGGCCGGTCTCCGGGTGGGTCCACTCGCGGGTGCCCTCGGCGAGCTCGACGAAGTTGGCCACCGTCGCCGGAGCGAGCTCGGGGAAGAGCTTGATCCGGATCAGACCGTGGTTTGTCTGCAGGTTTGCGATCAGCTTCTCGGCCACGAGACAGCTGCCCCCTTCTATTGCAATGGGTTGGTATTTTCGTGTTCGCCGGCTGTGGCCGTCAGGGCCACGACCAGCATCCTCCCACGGGCCCGGATGGTTGAGCCGCCTTGTACCGGGAAGGTCACGCTCCGGGGCCCCAACGACAGGGGAGGTTGTCGTGTCCCTGACACTACTCAGAAGACGCCGCGAGGTCATCGAAGTACCCGACAGCTGGATGGGCCGGATGCGGTTCCATGCGGCACGGACGGGCCAGCGGCTGGCACCGATGGCGGATCAGGCCAAAGTGGTCGCCGCCCAGCGTTTCGAGGACGCCCGCTACTGGGCGGCACCACGGCTGGAGCATGCCGCTCATCGGGTCGAGGACCAGATAGCACCCGCTGTCAGCGCGATGCTGACGCAGGCCGCTGGACGGATAGATCCGACGCCGCCGAAGTCGCGGCGGTGGCCGCTGATCGCCCTGGTGATCGGCATCGCGATCGGGGTGGCCGGATATCTGGTCTACCGGCGAAACGCGCAGGATTGGACCGAGCAGATGAAGGACTCGGCCGAGGATGCCTCACAGTGGGTGGGCGAGAAGGCGGAGAAAGTGTCGGACTCCGCGGACAACATCGCGTCCACCGCGAACGAGAAGGCCCGGAAGATGTCCTGATTACCCCTATAGGGGGATTTATCCACAGAAAGCGCGCCTTGGCGGGAAACCAAGGCGCGCTTTCCGGTGTCACCGCACGAAGGGCCGAAACGGTTGAGGGTGCTGCGGACCCTTCGGCGGCAGTCTGACTACGGCTCAGCCGCCGTGGCAGTCGGTACGGCTCAGCCGCCGTCCCCGCTTCACTCGGCCTTCACGGCCTCGCACTGCACCGTGGCCTGCTCAGGCCGGTCCGCATCCGCCTTCTCGGTCTCTGCCTGCCAGATGTCCGTCTTCTTCAGGTCGGTCCCGACCTCCCCGCCCTTCTTCAGGTCGAGCTTCGGCCCGACCTCGGCGGCCGTGTGGCCGGCCTCGTCTGCGGACTGGGCCTCGATCTTCTGCCAGCCCTCCTCGTCGAGCGTCGGAAGCTCCTCGGCCTTGGCGGGCTCGGCCTTCTCGATCTCAAGGGTCGCCTCCGGCGCCCCCGCCGCGTCCGGAGCCTCCTTGATCTTCCCGTCCGAGCCGACGAAGATCGGCTCACCCAGCTTCACCTTGAAGGTCTTGCCGTCGCTCATGGTGCAGACGGCCGTCTCGGTCGGAGCGGGCGTGCCCGGGTCGTCCGAGGCCAGCGCGGATCCGGCCAGCCCCGTGATCCCGAGAACGCCGATCGCGCCGAGGACCAGTAGACGTCGTGTGAACATGAGCTCTCCCCTGTCGGTCGGTTGTGCCGGTCCCGACGATGCCCCGCCGTACCTGAAGCGAGCCTGAACGCACCCGAAACGGTCTTCAGGTTGGCTTTAGGTGAGGTGCGGGACGCTGTGGGACGTGCGCGTACTACTGGTTGAGGACGAGCGGCGACTGGCCGACCTGGTCAAGGGCGGGCTCACCGGCGAGGGGTTCGCGGTGGACGTCGCCCACGACGGGCGGGACGGCCTGTGGCTGGCCGGAGAGAACGACTACGACGTGATCGTGCTCGACGTCATGTTGCCCCGGATGAACGGCTACACCGTCTGCGCGAAGCTGCGCGAGGCGGGCGACTGGACACCGATCATGATGCTGACCGCCAAGGACGGCGTGTACGACGAGGCGGAGGCGCTCGACACCGGCGCCGACGACTACCTCGCCAAGCCGTTCTCGTACGTGGTGCTGCTGGCCAGGCTGCGGGCACTGGTCCGGCGCGGCGGCAGGGAGCGGCCGGTCTCGATCACGGTCGGCGACCTGGTCATCGACCCGGCCGGACTGCGCTGCCGCCGGGGCGAGCAGGAGATCGCGCTCACGCCGAAGGAGTTCGCCGTGCTGCACGGCCTGGCCCGCCGCGCGGGCGAGGTCGTCTCGAAGCGCGACCTGCTCGCCGCCGCCTGGGACTTCGCCTACGACGGCGACCCCAACATCGTCGAGGTCTACATCAGCGCGCTGCGCCGCAAGATCGATCTGCCGTTCGGCAGATCGACGCTGGTGACGGTCCGCGGCGCCGGATACCGGTTGGAGGCGGGCCGATGAAGGCGACATCCTCGGTACGGCTGCGGGCCACGCTGGCCGCCACGCTCGTCGTCGCCGCCGCGCTGGCCGCGGCGACGTTCGTCCTGGTGACCGCGTTGCGCGGGAACCTGGAGAGCAGTACGCAGGCCGACGCGGCCCGCAAGGCGGTGGAGGCCGCCCGGCTGACGGGCGTGGAGGGCTCGACGATCGAGCTCTCGCCCATGGAAACGGTCAAGGTCTGGCCTGCGGAGACCGTCGAGGTCTCGCCCGTGGAGACCCCCGCCCCCGCCGAGAAGGCCGAACCCGCGTCCAGCCCGCCCGCGCGCCTCTCGTTCGTGCCCGCCGAGCCCGTGCCCAGCCCGCCCGCGCGCACCGAGCCCAAGCCCGCCAAGAAGCTGTCCGTCAACGACCCCGACGTCGTGTACATGGAGGCGGGCGGGCGGCTGGCGGCGGACTGGGCGAAGACGGAGTCCTACTCGATGGTCGGCCTGGCGGTCACCACCGACGAGGGCATGGGCACGCTCGTCGCCCGGTCGTCGCTGACCCCCGCGAGGGAGGCGCTCGCCACGCTCAAGAACGTGCTGCTGCCCGCCGCCCCGGCGCTGCTGGTGGTCGTGGCGGGGATGACCTGGTTGTCGGTCGGCCGGGCGCTGCGGCCGGTGGCCGCGATTCGCGCCAAGGTCGCCGACATCACCGCCCACGACCTGCACCAGCGGGTGCCCGTACCGTCCTCCGCCGACGAGATCGCGCAGCTCGCGACCACCGTCAACGGCACGCTCGACCGGCTGGAGAGCGCGGTCGAGCGGCACAAACGGTTCGTCGCCGACGCCGCGCACGAGCTGCGCAGCCCGATCGCGACCCTGCGGGCCCGCCTGGAACTGGCGCCGGGCAGCGAGCTGACGGCGGAGGCGCTGGCCGACGTGGAACGCCTGCAGGCGCTGGCGGGCGACCTGCTGCTGCTGGCGCGGCTGGACGCGGGCGAGCCGATCCAGCTCGCCGACGTCGACCTGGGCCAGGTCGCCGCCGAGGAGGCGGTGCGGGTCGAGCGTCGCCCCGAGGTGGAGCTGCGGCTGGACATCCATCCGGACGTGGTCGTGCAGGGCGTGAGCGGCCATCTCGGGCGGATGGTGACGAACCTGGTCGGCAACGCGGTACGGCACGCGGCCACGGCCGTCGAGGTCAGAGTGCACGCGGACGGGTCCACGGCGGTCCTGGAGGTCCTGGACGACGGGCCGGGCATCCCGCCCGAGCGGCGCGAGGACGTCTTCGACCGGTTCACCCGCCTGGACGAGGCCAGGGCCCGCGACGAGGGCGGCGCCGGGCTCGGCCTGCCCATCGCCAGGGACCTCGCCCACCTGCACGGGGGCACCCTGCACGCCGTGGACGGCGGTCTGGTCGCCCGTCTGCCCATGCGGGAGTGATCGGCCGGCGACCCGGTCAAGCGGGGGCTTACCGGGTGCCGCCGTCGACTTCGGCGTCCAGCTGTTCGGCGTCCAATTGGAGGAAGGCCCGTTCGACCGCCTGCCGGACGACGTCCTCCGGGTAGGGGAAGGCGGCGACCAGGTCGCGCAGGCCCTCCACGTGGGCGCGTCTGGCGAGGGCGGCGACCTCGGCCAGTTCCTCCTGCTGCGTACGGACGAAGGCGCGGTCCACCACCGCGCCGTGGCCCGGGACGATCACCGGCTCGGGTGTCCGGGCCAGCATCGCGGCGGTGGTCAGCGGCCAGTCGAGCGGGAAGGAGTCGCCGAACGCCGGCGGCGCGCCCTCCTCCACGAGGTCGCCCGCGAAGACCACGCCGGCGTCGGGGACGTGCACGACGATGTCGTTGCTGCTGTGCCCGAGCCCGAGGTGGCGCAGGTGGACGACCCGGCCGCCGATGTCGAGCATCGCCTGGTCGGTGAAGGTGTGGTCGGGCAGGACGATCTCGACCTCCTCCAGTTCCTCGCGGCGCGCCTCCGGAAGGGCGGCGATCACACTGGCCCGCTGCCGCTCCCCCGACTCCCCGATGACCTCGGCGCACCTGACGTGCGCCCAGATCTCGGCGGGCAGGAAGCTCGCGTTGCCGAAGAAGTGGTCGAAGTGCGAGTGGCTGTTGACGACCGTCCACGGGTCCGGGGTGATGCGCCGGATCGCCGCGATCAGGTCGGCGGCCTCGCGGTGCGAGGTGCGGGTGTCGATCACCAGGCACTGCCCGTCGCCGACGATCAGTCCCACGTTCATGTCGTACGACTCGTGCCGCCTGACGAAGACGCGGTCGCCGACCTCCTGCCACGGTTCGTTCATGCGCTGGTCCTGGAACTCGGCCGGGCGCCCTGCGGCCCAGCAGGGCGGATTGTCATGGTCATCTCCCGAACGAGGTTATCGTCAGTGGCCTGCTCCTCAGACGGAAAGGGACGATGGCCGATGCTCGCGGACACTCACGCCAGGTTCCGGTCCTCGGGCCGCGACGCCCTGCTCGGCGGCCGGGCCGTCCATGACCGCCCGCTGACCGACGGCAGCCACCGCTGGGGGATGTCGGCCGTGCTACGGCCGAAGGGGCCCGCGGCGGCGGCGGAGCAGTCCAGGTCGCCGTCGTCGGTCCTGACGGCGACGACCCGGCCGCCCTTGGTCGCGAAGCCGCGCACGGCCAGGTGCTCGGTGAGCCCGACGTCGTTCTCACCCAGGTGGCGGGCGAGGGAGTCGGCGAAGGCGACCGGGTTCATGACGCCCTCCCCCTCGACGCGGTAGCCCGCGGCGACCCGGCGCCGGACGGCCGGGGCTGCTGCGGATCATCCGCGAGACCTTCGCCGACCCGCAGGACCTGGTCGCGGCGGTCAGTTCCGGGCGCTTCGCCGTACTGCGGTGGGCCGCCGACCGCGCCGAACCCGACTACGGGCGGCTGGCGGCGGCCGTCAGGCAGCGGGCCGGGCTCCAGGCGCGCGTCGGCGTCGGCGGCAGCGCCACGACCGTGCCCGGACTGCACGCCGCCTACGAGGACGCCGCCTCGGCGCTGCGGCTCGGCGCGCGAGCGCGGCCCGGCTCAGTCTCTACCTCGCGTGTGTGGCGGACCAGCTCGGCGAATAGGAATCCTGGCCTGGGTAGACAGGTTTAAAAGTATGGCTCTGCGGATAGTCGCCAGGTTTGGAAGTGGTCCCCAGCGGGAGCACTATGGTCACGTATCTCTTCTTGAGGAGAGCGCCGTGGACGAAAACCTGCCCGGCGGAGCGCGCGTCATCGTCGGGGTGGACGAGTCCGCGGCCGCGCGCCTGGCTCTGGCATGGGCGATCGGCACGGTCCGCCTGCGCCGGATGCCGCTCGTGGCCGTGCACGTGGCCCGTGCCCCGATCCACGCGTTCCCCGAGGCCCTGCCCGTGCAGCACGCGGCGCGGGCGGGCGACGAGTCCCGCTCGGCCGACGTGGTCAACGCCGCCTTCGACGAGGTGGCGGGCGGGCTGCCGCACGACGTGCACACGGTGATCGTCGGGCGCATGGGCGACCCCGGCTACCACCTGGTCGAGCTGGCCCACGAGGGCGATCTGCTGGTGCTCGGGCGCAGCCACCGCAGCCTGCTGAGCCGGGTGCTGCTGCCGAGCACCAGCATGTACTGCGCCAGGCACGCCCGCGCCACCGTCGTCATCGTCCGCGAACCCGCCCCGCCCGAGGAGCCGCCCCTGTCGGCGTCCCGGACGCGCCGCTTCTGGAGCAAGTGACGCCCCCCGATGCGCGGAGCGACGCTCCCAGGCCGGGTGACGCGGGGCCGCTTCTGCGGCATGTGACGGTCTCGGGCCGGACCACGTGAAAGGGCCGCCGACCCCGGTCAGGGTCGGCGGCCCGGCTCGCAGGACCTACTTGAACGCCTTCAGGCGCAGGCTGTTGCTCACCACGAAGACGCTGGAGAAGGCCATCGCCGCACCCGCGATCATCGGGTTCAGCAGCCCGAGGGCGGCCAGCGGCAGGGCGGCCACGTTGTAGGCGAAGGCCCAGAACAGGTTGCCCTTGATGGTCTTGAGCGTCTTGCGCGACAACCGGATGGCGTCGGCGGCCACCCGCAGGTCACCGCGCACCAGCGTCAGGTCGCTGGCCTCGATCGCGGCGTCGGTGCCCGTGCCCATCGCCAGACCCAGGTCGGCCTGGGCGAGCGCGGCGGCGTCGTTGACGCCGTCACCCACCATCGCGACCGTCTTGCCCTCGGACTGGAGCCGCTTGACCACGCTCACCTTGTCGGCGGGCAGCACCTCGGCGATGACCTCGTCGATACCCACCTCGGCGGCCACGGTCTTCGCGACGGCCTCGTTGTCGCCGGTCAGCAGCACCGGGGTCAGGCCCAGCGCGCGTAGCTGCCCGATCGCCTCCTTGCTGGTCGGCTTCACGACATCGGCGACCACGAGGACCGCGCGGGCCTTGCCGTCCCAGCCGACCGCCACAGCGGTACGGCCGGCGTTCTGCTCCCGCTCCAGCGCCGCGACGAGGTCGGCCGGCAGGTGCTGCGACCACTCCTCCAGCAGCCGGGGCCGGCCCACGAGCACCGCGTGCCCGTCGACGATGCCCTGGACGCCGAGGCCCTCGACGTTGGCGAAGTCCTCCACCTTCGAGGTGCTGGCCGCCGCCTTCGCGATGGCCTGGGCGATCGGGTGCTCGGAGGCGTGCTCCAGAGCGCCCGCCAGGCGCAGGACCTCCTCGCGGGTCTCGCCCTCGGCCAGGTGGACGTCGGTCAGCGTCATGCGGCCCTCGGTGACCGTACCGGTCTTGTCCAGGACGATCGTGTCGATCTTGCGGGTCGACTCCAGGACCTCGGGGCCCTTGATCAGGATGCCCATCTGGGCACCCCGGCCGGTGCCGACGAGCAGCGCCGTCGGCGTGGCCAGGCCGAGCGCGCACGGGCAGGCGATGATGAGCACCGCGACCGCCGCGGTGAAGGCGGCACCGGCGCCGTTGCCGGTGCCGAGCCAGTAGCCGAGCGTGCCCACCGCGAGGGCGATCACGATCGGGACGAACACCCCGGAGATCCGGTCGGCCAGCCGCTGGACCGCGGCCTTGCCGGTCTGGGCCTCCTCCACGAGCTTGGCCATCTGGGACAGCTGCGTGTCGGCGCCGACCCGGGTGGCGCGCACGATCAGGCGGCCGCCCGCGTTGACGGTGGCGCCCGTGACGCCGTCGCCGGGGGCGACCTCGACCGGGACGGACTCGCCCGTCAGCATCGAGGCGTCCACGGCGGAGGTGCCCTCCACGATCACGCCGTCGGTGGCGATCTTCTCGCCGGGCCGTACGACGAAGGTGTCTCCGACCTTCAGCTCGTCGGTGGGGATGCGGCGGCCGTCGGCCAGCTCCACGTCCTTGGCGCCGAGCTCCAGCAGCGCACGCAGGGCGGCGCCCGCGCGGCGCTTGGAGCGCGACTCGAAGTAGCGTCCGGCCAGGATGAACGCCGTGACGCCCGCGGCGGCCTCAAGGTAGATGTTCATCGAGCCGTCGGTGCGCTCGATGGTGAACTCGAACGGGTGCGTCATGCCGGGGACGCCCGCCGTACCGAAGAACAGCGCCCACAGCGACCACAGGAACGCCGCGATCGTACCGATGGACACCAGTGTGTCCATCGTGGCGGCGCCGTGACGCAGGTTGGTCCAGGCGGCCTTGTGGAACGGCCAGCCCGCGTACACCACGACCGGCGCCGCCAGCGTCAGCGACAGCCACTGCCAGTACTCGAACTGCAGCGCGGGGACCATCGCCATCGCGATCACCGGGACGCTCAGTGTGAGCGCGGTGACCAGGCGGTTGCGCAGCGGCCTGAGCTCGTCGTCGTCGGCCGCGCCTTCGCCCGCCGCCGCCTCGGCCTTCGGCGGCTTCGGCAGCGCGGCGGTGTAGCCGGCCGACTCCACGGTGGCGATCAGGTCCTGCGGGTCGAGGCCCTCAGGAAAGGTGACCTTCGCCTTCTCCGTCGCATAGTTGACCGTCGCGCTGACGCCGTCCATCTTGTTCAGCTTGCGCTCGATCCGGTTCGCGCAGGACGCGCAGGTCATGCCGCCGATCGAGAGCTCGACCGCGCCCTGGGGCTTGTCGTCGGTGAGGGAGGACATCACCTCTCCTTTCTGTCTCGCGCCCTGCTAGTGGCTGTGCGGGGTGGAGTCGTGGTCGTTCTGCGCCGGTTCGGGCTTGGGCGCGTTCGGGTCGGGCTCCCCCGCCTTCGCGGTGAAGTCGGCCGTGCGGACGGTGCCGCCGTGCTGGAAGTCCAGGAACAGGCGGTAATCGCCGCCGCTGGGCGCCTCCGCGTAGAACGTGATCTCCGGGCCCGGCTTGGTCTTGCCGTCGCCGGGGGCGCCGTCCGGGTGGAC
Source organism: Nonomuraea longicatena (assembly GCF_039525605.1). Lineage (NCBI taxonomy): Bacteria > Bacillati > Actinomycetota > Actinomycetes > Streptosporangiales > Streptosporangiaceae > Nonomuraea > Nonomuraea longicatena. Next base: position 104,393 of record NZ_BAAAHQ010000056.1, read on the forward strand.
GTGCAGGTAGGCGAGGTCGCCCGCGCGCAGAACCACCAGGTGGCCGTACGCTTCGAGGTAGGGCTCCAGGTCCGTGACCGGCTTGCCGTCCTTGCTGACCGACAGCGTCAGCTTGGTGGACTTGCCCGGCACCAGGTCGCCGTCCAGTGACACAGTGTATCCGTCGACCTCGGCCGTCTTGGCGGCCGCCTTCAGCGGCTTCGGCTGGTAGTCGCCGGCAGCTTGCAGGTCGGCGCCCAGCGTCAGCGCGGGGCCGCCGGTCGGCGAGAAGTCGGCGAAGGCGCGGTAGGCGCCCGCACCCGGCAGGGTCAGCTTCGTGGACCAGGTGCCGTCCGCGCTCATCTCCGGGTGGACGTGCTGGAACGTGCTCAGGTCACGGGAGACGACGATGAGGTGGAGCTTCTTGTCGTGGTTGACCTGGAAGTCGGTGACCGGCTTGCCGGTGGGGCCGGTGATGGTGAACCTGAAGTCGCCCGCTTCGCCGGCTTTCAGGGTGGTGAGCGGGTTGAAGGTGTAGCCGTTCTGCGACACTTGGAGCCCCCCAGGGGTATCACTGCTCTGCTTGTCGTCACCGGCGGCGGGGCTCGGCTGCGTCTCCTGTGCCTGCCCGTGCCCGGCGTGCGCCTGGGTCGCGGGCTTGGCGGCGGGCTGGGCCTGGGTGGACGGGGCGGCGTCGGCCGGGGGGCCGATCAGGTTGCCCGCCCCCCAGGTGCCGCCGAAGACGACCACCAGACCGAGCGCGTACGTGCTCAGCCTCGTCGCGGTGTTCATGCGTTGGTCACCAGTTCGTATCCGGCCTCTTCGACGGCGCCGCGGATGGCGGCCTCGTCAACGGGGTCGGCGCTCTCGACGGTCAGCAGGCCGCTCGCCAGGTCCACCTCTACGGAGGAGACACCCGCGACCTCGCCGACCTCTTCCTTGACAGAGCTGACGCAGTGTCCGCAGGTCATGCCCTTGACGGTGTAGGTAGCGGTGCTCATCTCGTACTCCTTACTGGTTGCTGTCCCGGCCAGTGTAACACCGTACCCCCCTAGGGTATTTCCCCGGCCTGAAAAATCTGCGTTTTCTTGGCTTCGACGGCTCGCGGCGGTGGCCACCATCAGGCTCTGAGCAGGGAGAACGCGCGACAGGTCCACACATACCCCCAGGGGGTCAGCGCCAACCGTCGGGGGCGCCCAGGTCTTTCAGAGCCCGCGAATTGCCCCGAAGCCGACTTGAGGTTCTAGCGTGAACCGCGTTCCGACCTTCGAAAGGACCGCGATGCGGATCAGCACCACGCTGCCCATGACGCCCGCCGGCGTACCCGACCCCATGATGGCGAGCCACCTTGAGAACCTCGGTTACGACGCCGTCAGCACGCCCGACTTCATCGTCGGCGACGGGACGCCCGGTTTCGACGCCATGCTCGTGATGGCCGGGGCCGCAGCCGCGACCGAGCGGATCGCGCTGGAGTTCGGCGTGCTCAGCCTGCCGCTGCGCCCCATGGCCTGGGTCGCCACGCAACTGCAGACTCTTCAGCATTTGTCAGGCAACCGGGTGGTTCTCGGCGTCGGGATCGGCGGTTTCCCCGGATCACCGTTCTGGCGTGCGGTCGACGGACCCCTCAGCGGGCGCGGACGCCGGACGGATACCGCGCTGAGCGTCCTCCCGAGCCTCATCAGAGGCGAGCCGACCAAGGTCGGCGACGAAGAGGTCACCCTGGCTCCGGCCGCCCCAGTCCCACCGATCTTCGTCGGCGGGAACTCCGAGGCGGCGATGCGCCGCGCGGTCCGCTACGGGGACGGCTGGGTGCCCTCCCTGATCAGCCCCACGGCGCTCGCCAAAGCAGCGGTACGGCTGGGCGAACTCGCGCGGGAACTCGACCGGCCGGTCCCGGCGATCTCCGTGGGCGGTCACGCGATCCTCGCCGACGACCCGGCCGCCGTGGAGTCGTTCGTGCGCGTCCTGGTGGACGTCCACGGCATGCCGCCGGAGGAGGCGGCGACGGTACCCGTGACCGGCGGCCCCGCGCAGGTGGCCGAACGCCTGCACGCGTACGCGGAGGCCGGCGCCGAGTCGGTCGGGCTGAGCCTCGACGGCGGAGACTGGGCACGTCAGACCGAAGTCCTCGCCGAAGCCCGCGCATCCCTGCCCCGATAGCCGACCTCCGCCTTCAGACGCGCCGATCAGGGAAGGGGGGTGATGTGGTCGAAGGCGATCAGTACCCCTCCCGTCAGCGGATGGGTCACCACGTCGGCCCGGACCCCGAACACCTCGGCGATCAGCGACGGCGTCAGCACCTCGGCCGGTGCCCCGGAGGCGACGATCCGTCCCGACGACAGCACGTGGACACGGTCGCAGACCGAGGCGGCGGCGTTGAGGTCGTGCAGGGCGGCCAGCGTGGTCGTCCGCTGACCGCGCAGCAGGGCCAGCAACTCGACCTGGTGACGGATGTCCAGGTGGTTGGTGGGCTCGTCCAGGACCAGTACCCGGGGCTCCTGCGCCAGCGCACGGGCCAGGAGCACCCGCTGGCGCTCCCCGCCCGACAGCCCGGTGAAGGGCCGGTGGGCCAGCCCGTCCATGCCGACCTGCTGCAACGCCCCCTGAACGAGCGCCCTGTCGTGGGCGTTGTCACGGGAGAAGGCACCCTTGTGGGGCGTCCGCCCCATGGCCACGACCTCGGCCACGGTCAGCTCGAAGTCGGTGGCCCGCTCCTGCGGCAGGGCGGCCACGAGGCGCGCACTCGCGGCGGGCGCCCGCTGCCACAGGTCGTCCCCTGCCAGCAGGACCCGCCCGGCGGCGGGCCGCAGGTGCCGGTAGAGGGTACGCAGCAGCGTGGACTTGCCGCTGCCGTTCGGACCGACCAGCCCGGCGATCTCACCGTCGCCGACCAGGAAGTCGACGCCGGAGACGACGCGGGTACCCGCCAGGTCCACCGACACCGTGTCGACGGTCACGTTCATCGCCGCTCCAGTCGCCGGTCCAGCAGGTACAGGAACAGCGGCGCGCCGATGAGCGCGGTCACGATTCCGATGGGGATCTCCTCCGGTTCCAGGGCGATGCGGGCGACCACGTCGACGGCCACCAGGAGCACGGCGCCGGTCAGCGCGGACAGCGGCAGCAGTTTGCGGTGCTCGGTGCCCGCCAGGAGCCGGACGACGTGCGGGACCATCAGGCCCACGAAGCCGATCGCGCCGGAGACCGACACCATGAGCGCGGTGAGCGCGCTGGTGACCACGAACAGCTCCCGGCGTAGCCGCGCCACGTCGATGCCCAGCCCGGCGGCGGTCTCGTCGCCCATCAGCAGCGCGTTGAGCGGCCGCGACCTGGCCAGCAGGGCCAGCAGGCCGAGGGCCACGCCGATCGCGGGCAGCGGCAGCAGCCGCCATTCGGTGCCGCCGAGGCTGCCGAGCATCCAGAACAGGATGCCCTTGGTCTGCTGCTCGTCGTCGGCGCGCAGGATGACGAAGCTCGTCAGACCGGCCAGCAACTGGCCGACGGCCACGCCGCCGAGGACCAGCCGCATCGGCGCGTAACCGCCGCCCCTGCGGGCGATCAGCCAGACCAGTCCGAAGGCGAGCAGCGCCCCGGCGAACGCGGCCGTCGGCAGGCCGACGCCGGCCAGCGCGCCGGCGCCGCCGTACACGATGACCATGACGGCGCCCAGCGAGGCGCCCGAGGAGACGCCGAGCAGGTAGGGGTCGGCGAGGGGGTTGCGGACCAGCGCCTGGGTGACGGCGCCGACGATGCCCAGGCCCGCGCCCACCACGACGGCGAGCAACGCCCGGGGCAGGCGGACCTGCCAGACGACGACCTCCTCGCTGACCGTCCAGCCGGACGCGTCGCCGAGGCCACTGATCTTGTGGGCCACGATCGTCCACACGGTGCCCGCAGGAATGTCCAGCGGGCCGAGTGAGACGGCGAGCGTCACCGCCAGGGCGAGAGTCAGCAGCAGGAACGCCGTGACGGTGAGTGCCCTGCGTGACATGGGTGCGACGGCACTCACCCGGCCGCCTTGATCCGGCCGGGGTGGATCGCGGCGGCGATGGAACGCACGGTGTCGGCGTTGCGTACGCCGCCGATGGTGGTCACCTCGGAGCGGATGCGCAGGAACCTGCCCGCCTTGACCGCCCTGAGGTCGCGGGTGGCGGCGAAAGTGGACAGGAACTCCGCCGCCTCGTCGAAGGCGCGCGCGTCGGCGGCGGTGTCGCCACGGCCTCGGACGCCGAGCTGGATCCAGTCGGGGTCGCGCTCGACGACCTCCTCCCAGCCGACCTTCTTGAAGTCGTCGGCGCAGTCGTCGAAGACGTTGCGGGCGCCGGCCAAGGTGTAGACGGCGTTGGCGACCTGGCGGTTGCAGGGGGTCATGGGTGCGTCGGTGCCGGCGTCGTAGTCGAAGAAGAACACGCTGGGCCGCGCGGCGCCCGCGACGGCGCGTTCCACCTCGGCCAACGTGGTGTTCATGCCGTCGAGGACGCGTTCGGCCTCCGTCGCCCGGCCGGTGATGGCGCCGAGCCGGGCGATGTCGGCCTGCAGGACCGACAGGTCGGTCTGCGGGCCGTTCATCGCCGGGGCACAGGCGGTGGAACGCAGCAGAACCTTCCTGATGCCGACCCGGGCCAGTTGTTCCGGGGTGGCGACGTCGTCCATCCCGGCCAGCGCTCCCCACGCCTCGACATAGGTGTCGGCGCCGGAGCCGAGCAGCTGCTCGCGGCTGATGCCGCGCATCGCCCCTCCGGTGGCGTCACCGCCGAACGAGGGGACCTTGGCGGCGGCCGCGGCGAGTTCGGGCGGCAGGTCGCCCTTGCCGGGAGGGAACCCGGTGCCGACGACCAGCTCCTGCGCACCGAGCCACAGGAGGATCTCCAGGCCGGCGGCGTTGCTGGTGACGATCTTCCTGGCGGGTTCGTCGAAGGGGGTGACCTTGCCGGTGCAGTCGGGCACCTGGACCGGGAAGCCCGCCGCTGCGGGCGGCGGCGCGGCCGACGGCGCGACGGCGCAGCCGGTCAGCAGGGCGGAGGTCAGCAGGATCAGGGCAGGCGAAAGACGAGACACGTGGATCTGCTCCCAGATGGGTGAACCGGTCGGTACGGCATGCGGCCACGACCGGCCCCGCCTCACCAGGCCCGATCGACTGCCGCCACGATCCCCGGGGGCGGGCCGCGCCGTACCAGCACATGACGCAGCGGAGCGACGGACGGGCACGCGCTCGGGCGTACCGGCCGGGAGGGTGGGCGAAGGTGCTCGCGCTCGCCGAGCACCACGCGCAGGAGCCGAAACCCGCAGGTCAGGAGCAGGCGGAGCAGCGACCACAGGGCGCGTTCGCCCCGCTCCAGCCACAACGCGGTCAGCACGACCGCCCACGCGTGCGCCACGAGCATGCCCACGCCGGGCCCGCCGTGTGTCAGATGCTCGTTCGCCGGGATGACCGCCACCGGGCACATCGCGCCGAACAGCGTGTGCAGCCCTGCCTGGACCAGCGCCAGGATGAACAGGATCGGCGGGAGAGAACGTTCACGCCAGGCCAGGGCCAGCGCGGCGGGCAGCGTCAGGGCCAGACCGGCCACCAGCGCTTCGGCATGGACCATGCCACCGCCGACCAGGTGCGCGAGGCAGGCCAGCACGACGCACGCGACGGCGAAGACCGCCGCCCGCGTGACCCGCAGGATCCAGTCCCCTGCCATGACCTCACACTCGCGCGGCAGGGCGTCCGCCGGCGGGATCCGAAGGATCAGCGGATGCCGTTGTCGCCGACCTGGTGATGTCGGACGTCGGCACCATGAGAGAGCCGCCCTTCTTCTTTCGCCCAGCGTCAGCTACTTCTTCGCTCGATCGCCCTCTGGAGCGGGCCGGGCTCGCCGTAGCGGCCCGGCGTCTCACTTCACGAGGTCAGGCGGGGACCTTGTCGAGGAAGCCGAGGACCTTGCGGATCCTGCCGTCCTCGGCCAGTTCCACCACGTCGAAGCCCACGACCAGCGGTTCGGCCGCGCCACTCGGCGCCAGGTGCCAGGTGAAGCGGGCGATGTCGTGGTGGGCGTCGAAGACCTCACCGGCGGTGAACACGCATCCGGGGAACATGTCCTGCGCCCCGGCGATGACCGCGGCGATGCTCTCATGACCTGTCACGGCCGCCAGAGGGTCGGTGTAGGTGGCGTCCTCGGTCCACAGTTCGGCCACGGCCTTGGCACGGGCTTCAGCGTCTGTCTCGTTCCAAGCCGCTACATAGCGGTCGATCAACGTCATCAGATTGTCCTTTCCTTGGTCGGCGCCAACTGGCGACGTCTGTTCGTGGGTTCGCCATCGGTCAGTCGCCCCAGCCGCCGGCGTCGAGGATGTCGTCCCACGTGGTGTAGGGGAGCTCGGGGTGCCGCTGGTGCAGCATCTCGCCGGGCAAGGTGGTGGGCGGTGCCTTGCGCGGGTCGGCGAGCCCCTGGGCGATGATGGCGTCGGTCATGGCGCGGGCGCCGCCATAGCGGGGGTAGATCGCGTGCACGCGGTCGGCGTAGCCGGCGGGGAGCGTGTCGGGGCCGCCGCCCACGTCGATGCCGATGCCGTCCTGCGCGATCGTGATCTCGGGTGGGCGGCGGCGGATGAACACCGGTGACTCGTGCAGGCCGTACGAGGTGTGCAGGGCGATGCCGTCCCAGACGGTGTCGACGCGGCGGTCGGTGATGCCGTGCTTCTCCAGGAACTGTGCGGCGAAGTCGGCGCCGTCGAGTTCGAACCGCTGGCCGGTGTCGGTGCGGGCGGTCAGCCCCATGTCGTGCAGCGCGCAGATGAGGAACATGACCTCCACGTCGTAGTCACGGCCCGGCCGGCGGCCTTTCTGCCCGGCGGCGGCGCGGGCGAACAGGAAGCTGCGCAGGCTGTGATTACGCAGGTACGGCTCTTGGGCGTCGGTGACCAGCCGGCGGGCCGCCAGGGCGATCGCCGTACCGGGGAAGGACAGGTCGGCCGACGCGGCGGGCTCTGTGTTCTGGACGGCCCGGTCGTTCTGGACGGCCTGGGCGTTCTCGACAGCCTGGGCGTTCTGGACGGCCTGGGCGTTCTGGACGGCCTGGGCGGAGGCGGCCGCGGGGGTGTCGGCCGCGAAAGCGGCCGCACCGGCGAGGCCGGCTCCCAGCAGAGTTCGGCGGGGCACGGACGAGCTCATGGGGATTCCTTCGAGAGGTTGGTGTGGGACGTACGGAAGCGCTGGCGGTAGGCGGTCGGTGTTGTGCCCAGGACCTGGAGGAACGCCCGGCGCATCGACTCGTCGGAGCCGAAGCCGCAGCTGCGGGCGATCGAGTCCACGCCGGCCGCGCTGGTCTCCAGGAGAGCCTGGGCCGCCTCGACCCGGATCCGCTCGACGTACTGGCCGGGCGTGAGACCGATCTCGCGGCGGAACAACCGGGTCAGATGACGCTCGCTCACCGCGGCCCTGTCCGCCATCGCGGCGAGGGTGTGGTTGGCCGCCGGTTCGGCCGCGATCGTGTCCAGGAGCCGGCGCAACGCGGGCCGGCGCGGCGTGGCCACGGCTTCGCGCACGCTGAACTGCGACTGGCCACCCGGGCGTTGCAGGAACACCACCATGTACTTGGCCACCGATCGCGCCAGGTCCGGGCCGTGGTCCTCCTCGACGAGGGCGAGCGCCAGATCGATCCCGGCGGTGACACCGGCGGAGGTGACGATGGGCCCGTCCCGGACATAGAGGGCGTCCGGTTCCACGGCGACCCTCGGAAACCGCGACGCCAGGTCGGCGCAGGCGGCCCAGTGCGTCGTGGCCCGCCGCCCGTCCAGCAGCCCGGCTTCGGCCAGCAGCAACGCTCCCGTGCACACCGAGGCCACCCGGCGCGTGCGCCCGGCGAGATCGGGCAGCAGGCGCAGGAACAACTCCGCCGCGTGGTCACCGTCGGGGTGGGCGTAGCCCGGCACCAGCAAAGTGTCGATCGACCCCGTCAGCTCGCCCAGAGCCAGGTCCACCCCCAGCGGCACGCCGATGTCCGTACGCACCGGGCACCCGTCGACCGAGGCGAACCGGATCCGGTAGCGGCCGGACCCGTGCAGGATCTGCACCGGACCGGCCACGTCCAGCAGCACCACTCCGTCATAGACGGCCACGACCACATCTGCCACCCCACCAGCCTTGCGGCCCCCCCGGCAGGTCCACAAGGACCACCTGCCCACAGATCAGGACATCCCCGATCGTCTCCGTGGGGCCTCCTGCTGTGCTGTCTTTGCGCGGCGTGCGAAGCCCTCGGCGACGGGCCGTCGGAGCCTTCGCCGTACCTCTCCTGCAGTCAGGAGACCTTCACTTATCACGACAAATCCGGCACTAGTCGATCACCCTGCGTGCACCTCCAGCCCCAGCCGTATGCCCAGCTCTCACCACTCTCTATGTCTTTCACCACACACCACCCCGTACCCGAGCTGTCCTTGGGGCGAAAGCGGTGGCACATAACCCGCATCTCGTTCAGGCTCAACAGAAGCACCACGCCCATACCTTGCTAGGCTGCAAGGCAACCGTTGGGTCTCACCCCGGCAGGTGAGACCGTCGAAGAAGTGGGGTCACACCGTGAAGAAGCTGATCGTTCTAGCGCTGATCGCTCTTGGGGGGCTGCTGATCTGGCGTAAGGTGCAGGCCGACCGCGCCGAGCTTGATCTGTGGACCGAGGCGACCGGTAGCGAGAACTAACCGACCTGGCGAGGCGATGAGCGACGACGTCCCCATCAAGCTGGCGTGCCTCGATCTCGCCGGCACCACGATCGGTGACATCGGCATGGTCGAGCGTGCGTTCGCCGAGGCGATCGCCACTCAGGGCATTGTCCCCGGGACCGGGGCCTATGCGCGTGCCATGGTTCACGTGCACCGGTCCCGGGGCTGCCCCAAGATCGAGGTGTTCCGGGGGATCTTCCCCGAGAACGAGGCCCAGGCCCAGGCGGCCAACCTGACCTTCGAGCGTTCGTACGAAGGCACGCTGGAGCGCGCGGGTCTCGTGCCCATGCCCGGAGTCGTCGAGGTGCTGGACAAGCTCCGAGGCTCCGGTGTCCGTCTTGCGCTGATCACGGGCTTCAGCCGCAACACGTTAGGTCGTGTCCTGTCCCTCCTTGGCTGGCACGAACGTATCGACCTGGCGATCTGCCCTGAGGACGCCGGCGGCCGGGGGCGGCCGTGGCCGGACATGGTGCTGCACGCCGTACTCAGGGCGGGAGTGGAGGACGTACGGCAGGTCGCGGTGATCGGCGACTCCGAGGCGGACATGCTGTGCGGCCGCCGTTCGGGGGCCTCCATCGTGGCCGGCGTGATGACGGGCGTCCACAGCCGCGAGCGTCTCCTCAAGGGCGGCGCCACGCACATCCTCGACTCCATCGCCGACCTCCCCAATTTGATCCTGAACGGAGATCCGGGGGCAGCCACTCAACCCGGGTAAGCGCCTCTTGCGGTGCGCGATGTGATGGCCTGGACGGCGACGACCAGGCCATTCGCATATCGAGGACTTGCAAGGACAATTAGTCGCTGTCTGGACACCCGCCGGGGCAGCTCGCGGGGCGGCATCCATTCGCTGATTCAGGCGGTCGAGAGCCCTTCGTCGGTCCACCTCGTGAGCGCGGCCTGGTGGCCTGTCTGAACGCCGTGCTGGTCGATCTTGAACCTGCCGAACATCGTGGTGGTTTCCAGGTCGAGGGCCGCGCGCCAGACCGCTGCCCGCGTCGGGTCCTGGGCGTGGCGGGTGCAGTGGGCGGCGATGGTGGCCGTGGCGGCGGCCTGGACGGCCGGATAGTCCGGGCTGGCTCCCACCGCCCGGCGGTAGCTCTCGACGAACTCTTCCTCTGTCATTCCGAGGTGGGGAGTCTCGGTGCCGCCTGGGAACCATTGGCCGATGCCGTAGATGCCTGTTGGGCGGGTGACGTGTTCGCCGAACTCGTGTACTCCTGCGGCGACCGCGCAGATGACCTCGGGCGGTGTGGCTGACGCCTGAGCGCTCAGGACTCGCGCGATGTCCTCCTCGAAGGATCCGGCGCACAGGAGGCTCCAGGCTGCGGATGTCGTGGGGAGGGGTTCGTCGGGGGTGAGACGGTTGGTCGGTATCCCGAGGGAGTGGGCGACTTCTTCGGCGCCGTCGGCGACTTGGCGGCCGAATCGTCCGCGGCCTTGGGCGATCCACAGCTCCCGCGACGGCCTGGGTGCGAGGACGCGTCGTACGAAGGGTTCGGCGTAGCCGCTTGTCGGGGTGAGTATCGAGACGATGTGTCCCGGGTGGGCGGACTCCACGTCGTCGCCGGATCCGCCGTGGTTCCACAGGAGCCGGTCGCGTGTGGCGGCGACCGTGCCCGCGCGGCGCATCAGCTGTGTGGAGTACGGGCCCAGGATGACGTCGCACCGGTCGATGAGCCGGTGGAGGCGGTTCTCCAGGACGTCGGGGTCGCTGTGGTCGTCCTCGACGATCAGTTCGGCTTCGTCCGTGGTCTGCCAGATCTGGAGCGCGAGACGGGCCTGCGTGCCGAAGCGGGCGTAGCGCCCCGACAGGGACAGGCACGCACCCACACGCAGACGGGGGCTCTGAGTCATCTGATCTTCACCTCGTATCGAAGTCCGCCGAGAAGCTCATCGTTGGTGTCGAAGACCGCTCGTGCCGGCGATCACCGGACACTCTGCCGGAAACACGACAGCAACACTGGAGAGCGGAATCACGGAGGCGAGTTCGAACGGACACGAAGGGCCTCTCGCACGGTCGTCGTGTGCACACCAGGTGGCGCCGAAGTCTATGCTGTTGCTACGGTGTACAGCCGGAGCACGCACGACCTGCGAAGAGTTTTCGCAGGTCAGATGCTTGTTTTCTGGGGCCTTAGCTCAGTTGGCAGAGCGCCTGCTTTGCAAGCAGGAAGTCAGGAGTTCGAATCTCCTAGGCTCCACCTGCAACAACGCCCCGTCCCCTGGTCGGGGTACGGGGCGTTGAGTGTCTAAGCCTGGAAGATGAAATCCATCGCCGTCGCGCCCTCCTGCATCACCGGGCTGATCTGCTGGCAGTAGACCGTCTCCATGACCACAGAGTTCGTGTGGCCGACCAGGCGCGAGATGACCTCGGTCGGCACCCCGGAGTCCGACAGAACTGAGACGAAGCTTTGGCGCATCTCCCGGGACGTCCACCCGGCGCCCTTGACGACCTTCTTGAAGTCACGCCGGGACGTTGCCTCCCCTTGATCTCGCTTTCAGAGATGACGTTGCTCATTTGGACCCCCTTCTGCGCCCCGACAGTTTCGAGTGCAACTCACATTAGCCCCGCACTCTCGCCCGGACATTCCGAAACTCGGCTCTCGCCCGCAAGGCTTCATCTCTTCTGGCCGAATAAGCCCCAAAGGGCGGCGGGGCGTTCAGGTGAACCGACCGGCGGACCCATGGCCGAAGAATAGGCGCAGTCTTCACACAACGAAGACCGGCGCCAGTCGGTGGCTGTGCGACGCTAGGCGCTATACCGATACTCGTTCAATAGTTCTTGGACAGGCGGAACGTCGCGATATTGCGCAAGCCGCTTGAGCACGACTCGCGTCCGGTGTGCGGCGCGTTTGCTCGCCACATCGGCCGACAGGTCGAGCATTCGTCGCGCCGCCCTAACGGCTTCTTCAGGTTCATTCGCGTCCGCCAAGGCGACGGCCAGCCATGACAGGTAGAGCGAGAATTCTCGCGTGTGCGTCGTGTCATAGCGATTCAGCACGTCAACGAGGAGGGGAATCGCGCGGAGCGGGCGGCGGAGTTCGGTGTAGGCCCGTGCTTCCATCACCTGTAGTTCTCCGGCATTCACCCAGTACAGGTAAGCAGGGTTACCGTTACCCCGGTCACCGGCGAGCGCTGATCCCGCCTCACCTAGTGCACGCATGGTGGCCGGCCCGTCCCCTGTTCGCACGTGGGCCCACGCCACGCGATCCCAGGCGAGCGCCCGTGCCCGTCCAGGGGCATGCGGACCGAGCACGTGAAGCGCCGCCCGAGCCAGCGCTACCCCTTCGGCGGGGTCTCCGACGTTGGCGATCTGGTAGGCGAGAGAGCCGGTGAGATTCGATTCCAGAACCTCATCACCCGCTTCCCGCGCCGCCTCGATGCCAAGTCGATAGGTTCGCGCCGCGAGATCATGCTGTGCCGCGTCACTGGCGATCCACCCGGCGATTTGCGCGTACTCACCGATGATCACAAGCAGCGCACGGCCTACGTCGTCACTATGGGTGCTGTCTCGATACAAGTGCACAACGTCGTCGAGTTCTCGAAAGGCGGGTCCGATCAGGTCGTCGCCGCTGAGTACGTCATCGGCAAGGCGTAGCCCGTGCACGCGCGCCGACAAGTCGTTTACCGTACTCGCGCCTACTCTCCGCCTGTTTCGATGCGTGAAACGGGCTGCTAGCGGCTCGCCGGGCTGCGGGAGAAGCGTCGCCAGGATTTCATCGGGGCTGCGGCGAGATTCGGGCGCGCTGTCGAGGAACAGGTCACGCTCGCTGAGGCCGTACACCCTGCAATAGAGAATGGGATAGGGGTCTTTGGGTAGATTTCTACCCGCCTCATGGTCCTTGATCCGGCGAAGCACCGACTCGGGCATAGGCAGCGCGACGTCTTGGCCTGCGGCCTTGAAGAGCTGGGCAACGAGCTTCTTTTGTGGCCATGCTCGTTTGCGTCGCTCCTCGCGCAGACGCTCTGCCCATAGAGGTACTTCTCTGGGGTTTTCCTCAGCCATGCCGTCACACCTCGCAGTCAGGGGCGGGTGGCGTTCTTCGTATCCCTCAGTGTCCCTCAGCCGCACCTTTTTTGCCCATGCGATATGGCGCTGTGATGGATATCCACGCGGACGACCTCCGGCAACCGGCCCCGGACGCGGTGAGGCAAAGCACAGGCCGGGGCCTTGATCGCACTGGGAGGTGCGACCCATGGAGCACTTTAGATCTGCCCATGCCGAGACCGGTACCCCGACCATGCCCGTGTCCCCTGCCGGGCCACGGCGGGGGCAGGTGGTGACGCCCCTCGAGTCGGCAGAGCGGTTGCGTGACGTGCTGCGCGCCGCCCACGAGATCGAGGCCGACGTCCACAACGGGTACGGCCTGGCGCTCGTGTCGGTGTGGGTCGGCCTGGTCGTCTGGTGTGACCCGAATCGGTTCTGGTGGCGTCTCTATTGGAACGCCTGGCAGCGGCGGCCGGTCTACGCCCATCATCCGGTCACGGACGTGACCCGCGCGGCGCGGCGGATCGCGCTCCGCTACGCCGACCTCCGCCAGGCCCAAGCTCTGTGCGACCCGGTCGAGCGCACCGGAGTGGCGCCGTGAGCACGAAGCCGCAGGTCCCCTACATCACGGCTTGGTCTGGAGAGACCATGGATCATGGCCTCGGGTTCGTCTGGTCGGACGATGCCCGTGGACTCCGTCTCACTTACAAGAACCCTCATCCCGGCGATTGGTCGCTGGGCGTTCTGTGGATGCGCCAAGGGCTCACGGGCGGGGGCAAACCCGAATGGAAGCGGGTGAACGCCCTCAGACAGCGGCGGTGCATGCTCCGGAAGCTGTGCCAGGTGTGCGGCGGGTCGGCCGTTGACCAGGTCACCGGCCGTACCTGGTGGCTCCTGGCCGACGAAGCCGACCGGGGGCCGGCTGCCGCCGGGTACACGAACGCGCCCCCGACCTGCCTGCCGTGCATCCCCGACTCGCTGACCCTGTGCCCGCACCTGCGGCGGGGCTCCGCCGTCTACACCGTGAGCGACGCCCAGCCGTACGGCGTCATCGCCGACCTCTTCGCCCCCTCCGGCGGGAAGAAGATCGTCCACGTCCAGCGCAGCGCCACGCTTCAACTGGACGAGTTCCGCAAGCTTCAGCACGCCCTGGCCAAACAACTCCTCGTGGTCCTCGACGACCTGGTCCCGTACTCGGGCATCCCTCGCGTCCCCGAATCCCTGCCAGCCGAAGACTGGGGTCTCCGGCTCAGGAGAGTCAGCGGCGGCGACGCGCCAGCGGCCTCCCCGCGTCCGGGCGCGCTATGAGAGATCCGGACCCGGTGCTCGTCCTCGCCATCAGCGGGCTGGGCCCTACTGCCTGATCGTGCGCACACCCGAGACACGGGTGTGGGACGAGACCGCCGCCTTGTGCGGCCAGTGGGCGACGGTGGGCAACCACTGGGGCGAACCGTGCATATGGGAACCACTCACGGACACCGTGTGTGACGCGTGCTTCCAGGCCCTCGACCGCGAGCCCACCACACAGCCCACACCGTCAGAGACCGGGGCGGTGGGGGCGGGAGCGGCGAGTCCGGCACACGCGCGGGCCCGATAGACCGGCGCGGCGGTGAGCGCCCCACCTCGATGAGTCAGGCCCGAACCTCCAGGGCTTCGAGGTGCGTCCCCTGTGGCAGCTCCCGCCGCGCCTCCACCCTCTTCACCAGCACCACACCTGACCCCGGCGTCCTCGGTGCCCCTCTATGCTGCTGACCAGCGCAAACGCGACAAGTTTCGAGGGACGCGAATTCAAGTCTCCGCCGGGGGTCTGAGATCACGGGACGGGTGGGGCTGTGTGGGAGCGTGCTGGCTCTATTGGTCAGACGTCGCCGGATCGAGCCCGGTCTTCGGGAGGGCGAAGGGTTCTACAATCGTCGGCGCCTGCACTCGGCTATCGGCCGCCCTTGGAGGTGCTTGACGAGTTCCTGATGCCTCAAGCGGCCGCATGGGCTCTACGCCATGAGACGGCTGTCCGGAATTACCGTGGCCCCTCAGGTCGGGTCTCGTGGCTGCCGGGCGAGCCGCCCGGCAGCCACGAGGTTCTACGTTACCCAGCGTTGCACAGTCTGCCGACGTAGACAGCGTAATAGGCGAAGTCGTCGAGCTTCGTCAGGCCCGGCTTGACGCACATTTCGTAACGGCCTTCGATATGCGACTCGACTCTGATGATGATGTCAGTTCGCGGGCCCTCGTCGCAGTGCCCGTACCAGTTTCCGGTCGCGTCTCTGTAGTAGCCGCAGCGGATCTGGGCGGTTGTTTCTGAATCGGCGATTGTCGAAGCTGAGACCGGAGTCCCGGCTGACGCGACGGTGGCGGCCGCTATGGCTACGAGCACCGACTTCGCGATGGCGTGAGTTGCGAGGCGCAAGTTTCCCCCTAGGAATGCAGAAGAAGATCGGACCCAGTTAGCCAAGCGCATGGCGCTTTCGTAGCTCTGTCGTCCAGATTTCAGCTCTCTGTCGTCAAGACATCACGCCAGTTCAGATGCGTGTTGAGACGCTGGGTGCCTGGTGTCCCTCCATCGTGTGGGCCAGCGCGAACAGGGCTCGTTTGAGGGACACGACTCCATGCGCTTGCCCAGGTATTTCCGCGAGGGGGCCTCCGGGCTGGCGAGTTGTTTGTTGACACCGAACAACGTGGCTGATCACCTTATAGACGGTGGACGGCGATGAGGTTCAGCGCTCAGTTCGTGCACCCCACGGCCCGCCCGTTACCCTGCGAGCTTCTCCATCGCCAGCCCTACGACAAGTCGTACTCGTCGATCCATAGATGGGCTCCAACCCTGTGAAGAAAGCTAATGGCTTCTTCGTTAAGAAAGAGCCCTCCCGGACTGGAGTGCTCTCCCGGTTCGAACGACCGAAGCATGACCAACGTGGCCGTCGCGCCGCCGGCGGCCAGCTCTCCGATTCGATCCCAGGCGCCGGCCAACTGATTCATCACGGCTTCCACCTGCTCATCGAGTGAGGTGGTGGCCGCAAGGCCGGAGTCGAGCATCCATTCGTGACGTGGCGGCATCAGGCGCTCACTCTTCCTGCCGCGTCGTGACTCCTTCGCCTCAGATCGAGTCGGCTCGACGCCCACGTACTGCGTGATCCGACCAGGGTCTAATTCATCGGACTGGATCATAAAGTAAACCCGCTGCTCGACGATCACGTGGACACGGTAGCGGTTCAAGGGTCGGCGAGCACCTGCTCGACTGGGCAGGGACAGTCGCTTCTACTGCTCAAGACCTTGATCGTCGTGCCATTAAGGGCGGTCAGCAGCGGTCACTCGCGAACTGTCCTCAGAGCAGGTCGAGGCCACTGCGCCTGGTGATCGGACCGTTTTTTCAGCAGGAAATCAGGGGTTCGAATCTCCTAAGCTCCACCGCACGTGGTAGGCCACTTCCCATGATCGAGAAGTGGCCTTTCAATCTTGTACAGCTGCAAAGTACAGCTACGAGCCAAACCGACCGAGCGCCTCGCACGTGTCCGCCGAGTGGACCTCGCTGTACACGTTCATCGTTACCGCGATCTGGGCGTGCCGCAGGGATCTCCCCCTGCCGTCTCACGGGCTTCTTCGTACGCCGCATGGTGACCGCCATACCGAACCGCCGCGCCGACCGTCGGCCCACCGCCGCGCCAGCTCAGCCCTTCGCCTGCGCGATGGCCTCCATCCAGGCCCTGCGCTTGTTTACGACGAACCGAACTCGTTCATCGCTTGCTAAAGCGACCTCCATCCCGTTAGGCACGATGACGAGCGTGTCGACTGGCGCCGTCGCAGCGATCTCATCGAGCGGCCACGCCCAGACGCCCGTTTGGATGTTGACGGTGTGTGAGCGGGAGACCAACCACCTGGATGACCGTTCCTGCTGGGAGCAGATCCTTGAAGTCCTCGCGGCGCGCATCGACTCGGGCGAGTGGGGCCAAGTTCAAGATCTCCGAGGTCGAGCTCATGGAGGAGTTCGGTCACCGTACGCAAGGCCATGGAGCGCCAGCAGAATCTACACCGTCCCCAACCTGGGCAGCTCCGCGAAACCGACACGGACGCTCCCGACGGCAACCCCTCGGCGGAGTGAGCTGATTCTCGATCGGGCTGGCGCAGAGGCGATCAAACCCGCGATCATGGGGTGCATGGCATTACTCAGGCTGCTGACGATCGGCTTTCTCGGCGGTGTCGTAGGACTGCTGGTCTTCTGGACCCAGCGTGGTGACGGCTTTGAGCATGTACGGCTTGACGCCCTGTTGGCCATGGAGGCTGCACAGGTCGTAACGGTCCCACTTGGGTTGGTGGTGGGCATCGTGCTGGCCGCCACGCGGACGTGGACGCGTACGCCTGGCTATGTCCTCGGCTCGATCGCGATTCTGTTCGGTGCGATCGTCGCAACGCAAGGTTGGGCTACGACGAACTGGCTCGAAGGACCGGGTGGGGTCGGCGATACAGACGGCGAGTTCTTGATAGCTTTCATCGCTCAACTCTCTGGTGTGATCACCACCCTTCTTGGTCTGCTCATCGTCTTCTTTCGGTGGAACGGCCATGTGTCGCAGGTGGCACCGCCATCGGGTGGCAACGGGAGAAGCCGCCAGCCCCTGTCTCACGTCGAAGGCCATTCTCCGGCGCCCTCTGTGTCAGGCTCAAATGGGACACACAGTGAGGAAGTTCTCAGTGTGGCA
>NZ_BAAAHQ010000057.1:0-2795 GCF_039525605.1 Nonomuraea longicatena
GCGGCCCACGATCGTCACGGAAACCGCCCTCACGACGCGGCCCACGATCGTCACGGAAACCGCCCTCACGACGCGGCCCACGATCGTCACGGAAACCACCCTCACGACGCGGCCCACGATCGTCACGAGCCCCACGTCGATCATCGGACTCCCGACGAGGCCCACGCTGGCTGAAGTCGGGCCGCTCAGCGAACCCTCGCGAATCCCGCTCTGGGAACGCCCGCCTCGGCCCCTGGTCGTCCCGATATCCCCGACCCTCGCGGTCGTCGCGGGAGCCACGTCCCTCGCGCCGGTCATCGGAACGGAACGGACGCTCGCCCCGCGAGTCGCGGGAACCGTACCTGTCAGAGGAGCGCCCGTCTCTGTCGCGGGGGCCGTCGCCGCGCTCGCGCCGTTCGTCGTCCGATCCGTTATCTCTGTTCACTTCTGGTCCATTTCGTCGGCTCACTCAGCGGACCTCTGCTCCAGCGCCGGTCCTCCGTGGCTGATCGCCGCCCGCCCCGCGGGTCTTACGCGAGAAAGGCCACCCGTGGGGGCGGCCCGGTGCCTCCAGCCTAGCAAGCTGCGACAGGTACGCGGGCCGAGCAGCTCAACCGATCAGCCAACTCCGGGCGACGTCCCCATCGGCGCCACCGAAGACCCGCACCTCGACCGGCATGAGGAAGCCCATGGCGCTGACCGCCTGCCGGATCCAACCGAGGCAAGTGACCAACGCCACCCGTTCGAACGCGGTGAACTTCTCAATCCCGAGCCGCAGATCAGCCCTCATTGCATCAAAGCTACATGCGGTGCACTCCCGCCCCAGCTCGAACAGCAGTCGCACCTTCTGATGCGTCGAGATCGGGCAGCAGCGTCTTCTCGTAGTCGTCCGCAGTGACTTCACCGACGACCTGAAAGCCACGGTCCCCGTCCGGTAGGCCGGCGATGGGTCGCAACTGCTCCCCCCGTGCCCGCGATCCCAGCCCACCCCTCCGTACCTTTACCAAAGCCGACACAGCTATCTCCCTATATCGGGGGATAAATCAGGACATGACAACCGCATCCACGCCACACAGCCCGACCTATCACCCAGAGTCCGGTTGGCTTGCCTTCGCCGGGATGCTGGGTATCGTCTTGGGCGTATTCAACGTCATCGAAGGTCTCATCGGCCTGTTCCGCGAGAGCTACTTCATCACTCCCGCCGGCAGGCTCCTGATCTTCAACTACACCGCCTGGGGCTGGATCTGGCTCGTCATCGGCGTTCTCATGATCGTCGCTGGCGCCGGAATCCTCGCAGGCCACATGTGGGCCCGGGTCCTCGGGATCACCCTGGCCGCACTCGCCATGATCGGCCAGTTCGCGTTCATCGCCGCATACCCGATCTGGTCCATCATCGCCATCGCGCTCTGCGTCCTCATCATCTACGGCCTCGTCGCCGCACCGGCCAACGCGACCGGCTGAGGGGCCCCGCCCGATGGGCGCGAATCCACGCATTCGCGCCCACGGTGGTTGACGCCTGGACCCCCTGCTCCACGACATCACCTCCCCGCCGCGCTCGGCCTGGGCGAGCCCGCCGGCAGCGCCACGCTCCCCCGCCTCCCACACATTCGCCACCCCACCGGCTCACCCACCGCATGGCGGTGACCGCAGGCAGGACACTGACCCGCCGCACCCACGACCGCAAGCGCCTTCGGCTCCGGTACGGTCCCCGCCCCCCTCGGCAGCTGCGCCCCGACGGTATGGATACGCACCAAGGCCTAACATGCAGCAGCCGCTTCCCACGCTCATCCTGCGCACGCCACTTGGACGCCATGCCCGTGCCAGTTGTCGTGACCGCAGCGCTCAGCCATCTGGACGTACGGCAGCGCCGCCAACCGCCCGCACGTCCTACCACGGAATGCCCATCGCGCTGGAACACTCCTCGCGGCGGCACCACCACACAGTGGACGACGACCTGGGCCGCCTCCACAGCCACCCGGACATGACCACACAGTGAGGGTAGACAGCCTTCACTCTGCCCGTTCTCACGGTGAAGGACGTCGGCCACGCACGTGGCCGACCACTCGACGCGACAAGAGCGTGAACGCCGTCGCCAGCACCACCAGGTTGAACACCATCTGAATCAGCACCAGCCCCCGGGCCAGTTGTCCCACCGCGTGCACATCTCCGAAACCGACCGTGGCCAGCGTGGAGACGGCGAAGTACAGCCCGTCCGTCTTGGTCTCCAGCCCGATGAACTCCCCCGGCATTCCCGTAGCCAGGGCATAGTCACCGAGCGCGAAGACCACGACCCCGCCGACGGTCAACTCCACCAGCCCTGCCAGCGGCAGATTCTCACCGCCCTGAATCACCTGCCGCACGGCCGCCTGGCGTACACCGAGCACCACGAACACCAGCCCGACGACAAACCCCGCAACCCGCAGCCAGAGCAACCACTCCGCGCCCTCCCACTGCAGCGGTAGCAGGTAGTACACCGCCACGATCGCCACCACATTGCGCACCCCCGACCACATAGAGTAACCATAGTTCCCCAGCGCTCTTTCTTCCCCCATCGCGAGTGTCCCTTTCGCTGTGAGAGCTTCCTCCTCTGTACGGCCGGCCCCGCACGGCCATCCGCTCCCGCCAACGGCCGATCCGCACAGACGGCCTCCAATACGCCTACATCCGCCACCTCAAGCAGCCCCAATGCCCGAGCCCCACACACCCCACCCCCGAACCCCCACCACAAACCCCACCCCACCCCCGCGAACCAACACACCCCCAAACACAAACAAGAAGACAGCCACCCACAAACCACACAACCCCCCAACGAACAC
>NZ_BAAAHQ010000058.1:0-23849 GCF_039525605.1 Nonomuraea longicatena
AATTCTTGTTTGGTCGGGCGGGGTCACTTCCTTGTGGGGGTGGCCTCGTTCGTGTTTTCCTGTGTTTTTTGGGGGTTGCCCTTTTTGGGGTGGCCCCTTTTTTTGTGCGGGTGCGGGTGCGGGTGCGGGTGCGGGTGCGGGTGTGGTGGCTGTGGGTGGGGTTGCTGGTTGGGGGTGTTCGTTGTTGGGGGCTTGTGCGCTTTGAGGTTTGGGGTGGGGGTGTGTTGGGGCCGCCTGTGCGGATCGGTGGTTGCTGGAGGCCGCTCGCGTGGGGGACGGCGGGCCCGGGGAGGCGCCCGCCGTAGCAGGAAGAGCAAGCGAAGAGAACTACCTCGGAAGTACCAGCAGGGCGTCGCCTACCGGGCGCTCGGCACCGTCGGACGGGCGGTTGACGACCTTGTTGCCGACCACCATGGCCGTGGAGCCGCCGCCGTCCAGGTTGATGGCGTTGACGGCGCCCAGCCACTTCATGAGCCGCGCGGCCTCGATCATGTTCGCGCCCACGGAGACGCCCGGGTTGCGTCCGTCGACGGTGGCGAGGATGAGGCCGCCGTTGCGGGTGACGCCCGCCATCGTACGTGGGTGGCGCCGCAGGATCATGTTGACCGAGTCGTGCCCGTCGCGCTTGGCGGTGACGTTGACGCGGCGGTTGCGCAGCAGGCCGACGCCGCCGGCGACCACGTTCAGGTCGGGGGTGAGGGCGATGTTCTTGTCGGTGCGCAGGTCGGTCAGCTTGGTGGCGACCTTGACGGTCTCGCCGTCGAGGACGTTCTCACGCAGCCAGTCGGCGGCGCCGCCCACGCCGTGCAGGACCGTGTGGCCCTTGGGGATGTTCGCGCCCGGGGCGCGGAGGGCGACGACCTTGCCGGTGGCGTCGAGGACGACGTCCGCGCCTTCGTCGGCCGGGGTCTTGGCGCCGAACTCCTCGGTGTAGAGGACGAGCTCGTCGGCTGCGGTCGGCCGGTTGACGCCGGCGATCTCCTGGCGGGAGCCGTTCTGGCCGGTGGCGGTGATCTCCGCCTTCAGTTCGGTGATGGCGGCCTTGCGGCCCTTGATCACGATGGCGGAACGGCCGGCGACGGGCTCGCTGAGCAGCTTGCCCGCGACGACGGAGGCCCCGAGCGGATCGCCGCGCAGCGCCTTGCTGGTGTGGATGTTGAAGAAACCGCCGTTGACGCCCGCGATGGCGCCGACGCCCTTGGCCATGGCTGAGGTGGTCTCGCGAGCGGCGACGCTGGCGCCGACGCTGGCCCGGTAGGAGCCCCGGAAACGCCTGGCATCGACCATGAGGACGTTCATGGACCACGGGCCGGTGGTGTTGCCGCCGTCGTCGCCGAGGTAGTCGACCCGGGCCTTGATGCCCGCGTCCTTGAGCTGCTTGACGGTCTCCTCGGCCTTCTTCTTGTCGTCGAGCGACCACATGCCGACCCGGACCATGAAGACCTCTTGCGAGGGTGCGTCGGCGACGCCGGGGCGGACGAACTTCTGCACGCTGGGCGTCAGTCCGGCGCCCTCGACCTCGGCGGCCTTGGCGTCTGCGGTCTCCTGCCTGCCGTAGTCGCGGCCGCTCGGCATGAGGACGGTGACGGAGTAGCCGTCGGTCGACCGGCCCGCCGTCAGCTGGTACAGGTCGATGCCTTGCCCGATGGCCTTGTGTGTCTTGGCGGGCGCGGCCGGTGTGCCGAGCGGGAACTTCGCGGAGGGGAAGGTCACCGCCGCCGATTCACGGGCTGCGGCCGGTACGGCGGTGACCGGTAGCGCGGTGGCCAGGGCGAGTCCGACGACGAGGGTGCGTCGAGTCATGAATGGTTTCTCCAGGATGCCGATCAATAATCCGGACTATCCTGGCGAGATCATTGTGGGCGAGGTGGGGGAACACGCCCGTGGTTACGAGATTGACATCCATTTTCCACAGAGTGCGGGCGTTTGCTTACCGGGCGGTGGGAAGGGTGGCGATGGCGAGTTCGGCGGCCGGTGAGCGCAGCGGGCGGCGGTGGCGCGGACGATTGAATCCGGCGTTCACCAGAAGTGCGCGAACCTCCGCGAACGTGCGCACCCGCCCGCCGAGCGCGGCCAGGTAGTTGAGGTCGAGCAGGCTGAGGAGCGTCCGGCTGGCCCTGCCCGGGGTGGGCCCGCCGCGGAACTGGTCGCCGATCACGGCGACGCCGCCGGGGTTGAGCGCGGCGGCGACCCGCGCGAGCAGCTCGCCCGCCTGGTCGTCGTCCAGTCCGTGCAGGACGTTGACGAGCAGTACTACGTCGTACCCGGTGCCGAGGGGGGCGTCGAGGAACGAGCCGGGCAGTGGGGTCACGCGCGGGTGCGGTGCGGCCGATGCGAGGGCCTGTGGCAGGTCGAGCACGGTGGCGTGCAGGCGGGGGTGGCGGTCGAGCAGGGCGAGGCTGTAGAGGGCGTGGCCGCCGCCGACGTCGAGCAGCCGGGTGGCGCCGCGCGGCACGGGTACGGCGGCGGCGGTCGCGGGTGCCTGCCGCCTGGCGAGCGCGGCCGTCCAGGACTGGAAGGAGCGCGACAGTTCGGGGTCGTGCTCGGTGGCGGTGTAGAGCGGTACGGCGGGGCCACCGTCCCGCACGGCCTGCTCCAGGGTGGTCCAGTAGGCGGCGGCGGCCCGCGTCCAGAACTCCAGCCCTTCGACGAGGCAGGCGGGTTCGCCTCGGACGAGCCAGGTGCGGGCGCACCGGGTGAGGCGGTAGCGGTTGCGGCGTTCGCGCAGGTAGCCGAGCCCCGTGAGGGCGCGCAGAAGGACGGCGGTGGCGTGGTGGTCGAGGCCGAGATTGTCCGACAGGTCGGCGGCCGTGGCCGGGCGGGCGGCGAGGGAGTCGAAGACGCCGAGGCGGGCGCCGGCGAGCAGGGAGTGGAATCCGAGGACCCCGAAGTAGTCGGCCAGCATCGGGGGGACGACGGACAGCCGGAAGGCCGCGGCCTCCACGGGGTTGGGAAAGAGCGGCATGACCGACCGTAGCCCGCTCAGCGGGACTGGTACACCTTGCGGAGGGTTTCGTGCACGATCCAGGTCGTCTTGGCGCCTTCCGCCAGCAGGGCGACGTCTCCCGGTCCTACCTCGATCGTGGTGCCGCCTTCGACGGCGATGGTCGCCCGGCCGGACAGGACCACGAACAGTTCGTCGGTCTCCACGTCGGTCACCACGCCCGGGGTGATCTCCCAGATGCCTCGGCCGTTGCCGAGGTCCAGGGCGGAGGTGACGGGGTCTCCGGCGACGATCTGGGCGGGGTCGAGTTCCGCCGGTGTCAGGCGAACCTCGTGGACGGGGACGGCGAACGCGCCGCCGGTGGCGAGCATGCGGCCGAGCGCGGCGGGTTCTGGCACGAGGATGTCAGGCATGATGGTCCTTGGGGCTTTCGTATCTCAGCGATTCTCGCGCCGGAACGACTCCAGCGCCAGCAACGCCACGTGCAGTGACAGGCAGGACTCGACATCGTCCAGGTCTGTTTCGAGGATGCGTTCCAGGCGGCGCAGCCGGTCGTAGAAGGCGGGGCGCGACAGGTGTGCCTTCTGCGCGGCCACCGCCTTGTTGCGTCCGGCGTCGAGGTAGATGCGCAGGATGCGGGTCAGGTCGCCGCCGCGCTGGGCGTCGTGGGCGAGCAGGGGGCCGAGCTCCCGTTCGGCGAAGGTCTGCAGGCGGGCGTCGTCGCGCAGCAGGTGGAGCAGGCCGCGCAGGCGCAGGTCGGGCAGGCGGTAGTAGGCGCGGCCGTCGGGCCTGCGGACGGCGACGTCGGCGACCTGCTCGGCTTCGAGGAAGCTGCGCCGTACGTCGCGGACGGACTCGACCACGGAGCCCGCGGCGAGCACGAACGCGCCGCCGCGCCGCCACAGCACGCGCAGCCGCTCGGACAGGGTGGTCAGCGCGGCCTCCGGCCCGGTGCGGGCGGGCAGGGGCAGCAGGATGCCCACGCTTTCCTGGTCGAGCGCGCCGATGAGGGCGGGCAGCCGGGCATCGCGGCAGGCGCCGGCGGTGGCTTCGGCGAGTTCGCCGAGCTGGGCCTGGCCGTCGAGGGCCTGTTCGACGGGTTCGGTGGGGCGGATGACCACGCTGATGAGCTTGCGCCCGGTGAGGGGGACGCCGACGGCGCGGGCGCGGGCGGCGGCCTCGTCGGGGTCGGCGTATGCGTGGGTGAGGATGCCGGTGATGATGGTGCCGTGCGCCTGGCGTTCGAGGGATTCCTGGTGGCGTTCGAGCAGGCGGCCGAGCGCGAGCGTGGTGGCGGCCCGTTCGGCCAGGACCAGGTCGCGCGGGCCGGGCTGGGCGTCGCAGAGCAGGATGAGTCGGCCCCAGTCCTGGCCTCGGGCGCCGACGGTGGTGACGAGCCAGCCGGAGGCGGCGTCATAGGCGGTGCGCTCGGGGGGCGCGACGGCGCGGGAGCGGGTCTCCCATCCGGCGAGCAGGGCGCCGATGTCGCGTCCTGCGGACTCGCAGGCGAGCACCTGGTGGGCGAGGTTCTCCAGCAGGACGGGGCGGCCCGCCAGCCGGGCGACCTGGGCGAGCACGTCGGCGGGCGAGGCGCCTTCGACGGACAGTTCGGTGAAGACCTCGTGCAGTTGCTCGGAGGCGCGCAGCTCTTCGAGCTGGATGTCGATGATGCGGGCGTGCACGGATTCGGTGATCTGCACGAACGGCGTCTCGCGGGTGAGGACGACGAGGGGCAGGCCGTGCTCCTCCGCCGCGTCGACGACGGGGCGGGGGAGTTCGCGCACGAAGCGGCGGCCGAGTTCGACGACGAGCCCGGAGGCGCCGACCTGGGCGAGGTCGGCGATGTACTCGGCGAGCTTCTCCGGGTCCTCTGGGAGGGCGACGCCGGTGGTGAGGACCAGTTCGCCGCCGCGCAGCAGATGCGCGATGTCGGCGATCTCGCCGACGTGCACCCACCGCACCTTGGTGTCGAGCCGGTCCGCGCCCGCGACCACGCGCGGGTTGCCCCGGCGTACGGTCTCCAGGGCCAGGACGTCGGCGATGGTGGGTAGCACGGGGCGAGCCTATCCGATCAGCCTGTAATTATGGTCACTCGGTCACTTACATCATGTTATCTTCGCGGAACTCGATGTTCGCCTCCTGTGTCCGGAGTTCCACCCGCCGGATCTTGCCGGAGATCGTCTTCGGCAGCTCGGCGAACTCCAGTCTTCTGATCCGCTTGTACGGGGCGAGTTCGCGGCGGCAGTGGGCGAAGATCGAGCGGGCGGTCTCCTCGTCCGGCGCGAACCCGGGTGCGAGCGCCACGTACGCCTTGGGCACCGCCAGCCGTACGGGGTCCGGTGCGGGCACCACCGCCGCCTCCGCCACGGCGTCGTGCTCCAGCAGCACGCTCTCCAGCTCGAAGGGTGAGATGCGGTAGTCGGAGGCCTTGAAGACGTCGTCGGTGCGTCCGACGTAGGTGATGTAGCCGTCGGCGTCCCGGGTGGCGACGTCGCCGGTGCGGTAGTAGGCGCCGTCGAGGCCGCTGTCGGCTCCGACGTACCCGGCCATGAGGCCGAGGGGCCGGTGCTCGTCGAGCGGCAGGCAGATCTCCCCGTCGTCGCCCTCGACGCCGGTCGCGGGGTCGACCAGCCGGATGTCGTAGCCGGGCAGCGGCCGGCCCATCGAGCCGGGCCGGACCGGGTCGCCGGGGGCGTTGCCGATCTGGGCGGTGGTCTCGGTCTGGCCGTAGCCGTCGCGGACAGTGATGCCCCAGGCCCGCTCGATCTGGTCGATGATCTCCGGGTTGAGGGGTTCTCCGGCGGCGACGGCGGTGCGCAGCGGCACCGTCCAGGCCGACAGGTCCTCCTGGATGAGCATGCGCCAGACGGTGGGCGGCGCGCAGAACGTGGTGACGCCCTCGGCGACCAGCACCTCCAGCAGCGCGGTGGCGGAGAAGCGCCGGTAGTCGTGGACGAGTACGGTCGCGCCCGCGTTCCACGGGGCGAAGACGTTGCTCCAGGCGTGCTTGGCCCAGCCGGGGGAGGAGATGTTGAGGTGCACGTCGCCGGGCCGGACGCCGATCCAGAACATGGTGGACAGGTGGCCGGCCGGGTAGGAGGCGTGGGTGTGGGCGACCAGTTTGGGCTGGGAGGTCGTGCCGGAGGTGAAGTAGAGCAGCATGAGGTCGTCGCCGCGCGTGGGGCCGTCGGGGGTGAAGCCGGGCGCGCCGTGGCCGAGGGTGAGCCAGCCGGGAGCCTCGCCCGCGCAGATGCGGGTGTAGGGGCCGTCGTCGAACTTGGCGGTGTCGGCGGGGGCGGCGATGACGTGGCGGACGTCCGCGCGGGCGACCCGGTCCGCGACGTCCTTGGCGGTCAGCAGTGTGGTCGCGGGGATGATCACCGCGCCGAGTTTTATCGCGGCGAGGGTGCACTCCCACAGTTCGGCCTGGTTGCCCAGCATCAGCAGGACGCGGTCGCCGCGCCGTACGCCGTTCTCGCGCAGCCAGGAGGCCAGGCGGCTGGAGCGTTCTGACAGTTCGGCGAAGGTGTAGGAGGCCCCGCCCACGATCTTCAGCGCGACCGCAGACGGGGTCTCGGCGGCCAGGACGCCGTCGAACCAGTCGAGCGCCCAGTTGAAGTGCTCGGCCGAGGGCCAGCGGAACTCGCGGCGGGCGTGGTCGCGATCGGCGTCGAGGAGGAGGTCGCGGGCGGCGCGGAAGTCGTTCATGGGTTGGATCCTGCTACGCGCGGGGTCGGGCCTCAAGGCCGTCGAGCACGGCGGCGAGTCCGTAGGCGAAGGCCTCCTCGCGCCGCTCCTCCGCACTGTCCGTCTTCTGCGCCTCGATACGTTCGCGCAGGCCGGGGTAGGCGGCGACGGCGGAGGCGACCACCGCCCGCATGCTCTCCTGGTCGTAGCGCTTCTCCTCCATCAGGCTCTGCCAGGCGACCTCGGGGATGGTGAACCCGAAGACGAAGCTGGTCAGCGTGGAGCTGGCGTTGTCGACGTCGTGGCCGGAGAAGCCGTCGCGCTCAAGCGCGTCGCGCAGCCGCATGGTGACGGAGATGGCCCGGGGGCCGAGTGCGGGCATCCGGCCGATGAGCCCGGCGGTCCACGGGTGCCTGAGGATGACGGCGCGCATGTCGTGGGCGAAGGCGGCGGCCATGTCGCGCCAGCCGGTCGTCGCCGGATCCGGCAGGGTCATCTCGCCCCAGACCTCGTCGAAGGCGAGTTCCATCAGTTCGTCCTTGTTGACGACGTGCCAGTAGACGCTGGTGGCGCCCGCGCCCAGCTTGGCGCCGAGTTTGCGCATGCTGAGCCCGTGGGCGCCCTCCGCGTCGAGGAGTTCGAGGGCGGTGCGCACGATCTGCTCGCGGCTGAGGCCCGGCTGGGCCTTGGACTGTCGGGGTTCCCGGGTCCACACGGAGGTGAACGGCTTGCTCGTCACAAGTCCAGGATAATTCCTCTCGCACACTGTGCGAGACTTGTCGTACATTGTGCGAGTGACATCGAACACCGTACGAGACCCTCGGCGTTGGTGGACCCTGGTCGTGCTCTGTCTGGCCACATTGGTCCTGGGCATCGACGCCACCGTCCTCAACCTGGCCATCCCCACCCTGGTCCGGGAGCTGGGGGCGACACCCTCCGACATTCAGTGGATCATCGAGGTATACACGCTGGTCTTCGCCGGGCTCCTGCTCACCGCAGGCAGCCTGTCCGACCGCTTCGGGCGCAGGAAGATGCTCATCATCGGCCTCGCCCTGTTCGGCGGCGCCTCGGCGCTGGCCCCCCTCGCGACAGAACCCTGGCACCTCATCGTGATGCGCGCCCTCATGGGCGTCGGCGGCTGTGTGCTCATGCCCTCGACCCTGTCGATCCTCATCACGGTCTTCGAGGCCGACGAACGGCGCAAGGCCATGGCCGCCTGGGGCGCGGTCTCGATGCTCGGCGTGGTCGCGGGGCCGACCGTCGGCGGCATGCTGCTGGAGACCAACCACTGGTCGCTGGTCTTCCTCATCAACGTGCCGGTCGCCGTGCTCGCCATCGTCGCCGCGCTCGTCATCATGCCCGAGTCCAAGGCGCCCGCCCGCCCCTTCGACCCGGTCGGCGTGGTGCTGTCGGTCGTCGGCCTCACCTCGGCCGTCTACGTCATCATCGAACGGGAGTGGAACCTGCCCCTCATCGCCCTCGCGGTGGTGGCCATCGGCGCCTTCGTCGTGTGGGAGCGCCGCACCCCCAACCCGATGATGCCCCTGGAACTGTTCCGCGACCGGAGTTTCAGCGGCGCCTCGTTCTCGATCCTGCTCCTGTCCTTCGGGACCGGCGCGCTCATTCTCATGCTCACCCAGTACCTGCAGTTCGTGCTGGGCTACGGGGCCATGCAGGCCGGGTTCGCGCTGCTGCCGTACGTCGTCGCCGCCGCGGCCTTCAACGGCATCGGCGCCGGGCTCGGGCAGCGGGTCAGCAACAAGACGCTCATCTGCGCCGGGATGCTGGTCATGGCCGGGGGCTTCGTGGTGCTCGCCACCACCACCGGGTACGGTCCCATGCTCACCGGCCTGCTCGTCATGGGGGTCGGCGGCGGGCTCGCGGCGCCCTCGGCGTACGCGACCCTCATGGGGGCCATCCCCGTCCAGCACGCCGGTGTCGGCTCGGCCATGAACGACACCGTGCAGCAGGTGGGCATCGCCTTCAGCATCGCGGTGCTCGGCAGCGTCCTGGCGGGTGTGTACACCTCCTCGATGCCGGGCGAGGCTCCCCCCGCCGCCCGCTCCTCCATCGGCGAGGCGCTGGCGGTGCCCGGCTGGGCCGAGTCCGCTCGCGCGGCGTTCACCGAGGCCCTGCACGTCGGCGCCTGGATCGGCGCGGTCTTCTGCGTGCTCGCCGCGGTGCTCGCGGCGACGGTGCTGAAGTCGGCGCCGGGCAAGACCCCGCCCGTCGAGGCGACGGTCACCGGTTAGCCCGCACGCGCGGCTCGCGCATGCTCTCCAGGCTGTCCAGCTTGTGCACCCTCTCGTCGTGGCCGATCTGCCTGAGCAGGTCGGCCACGCTGCGGTAGCGGCCGTACTCCGCCGCGTAGGTGCCGGGGTCCGGGACATGCTCCAGGTCCGGGTTCTGCGCCACGAAGCTCATGTACTCGTGCTCGGCGTGGTCCTCGAACTCGGCGTTGAGCCGGTAGCTCCAGTCGGGCCTAACCAGGAACAGCACCCACGAGACGTGGTAGTAGAAGAAGGCGATCAGCCAGGGCGCCGCCCGGTGCAGCAGCCAGTCGCGCGACAGACCCTGCCGGTCGATCAGGTCCTCCACGATGAGCAGGTGGAACTGCTCGTTGTCCTGGTCCGCGCGGGCCTCCACGATCCGCTCGAAGACCCGCCTGGCCAGCGCCGACCGGGTGCGGTGGCGGTGGACCGCCCAGTAGCCCATCCGCTCCCACGCCTGGTACGGCACCCGGGCGATGATCTCCAGCATGGCGAACTTGGTGAAGCTGCCCTGCTTGCCGTACAGCAGGTCCACGGGCTTGAACATCATCCGCGCGAGCAGGCTGTAGCTCATGCGCGGGGTCGCGAGCGTCTCCCACTGGGCGCGCAGGAGTTCGTCGGGGCCGAGCTTGGGCGGGCCCGGGTGGACGGCAGGGCGCTCGATGGTGACGGTCATCTCGGATCTCCTCTGTCTCGGTGACGATCCGATCGTGGTTCACCGGCGCCCTCGCGGTCGTCGTCCGGCGGGCGGCACTCGCACTGCGGCTCCAGCCGTAGGGGCCGGGCCGGTCCTACTTCGCCAGGCGCACGGGATCACCCTTAGGGGAGGCATTACGGACTGTAAAGGGAAAGCCGGGAGCGCCGACAGACTGCGGCTGGTGGATACGGCGATACTCGAAGCCATGTCGGAGCTTCTCGCGCGTCACCGGGCGGTCATGCCCAACTGGCTGGCGCTCAACTACCCCGAGCCCATCGAGATCGTCAGCGGTAAGGGCAGCCGCGTCGTCGACAGCGACGGCAACAGCTACCTGGACTTCTTCGTCGGCATCCTGACCAACATGATCGGGTACGACGTGCCGGAGGTCCGCGAGGCCGTCGAACGGCAACTCGCCACGGGCGTCGTGCACACGAGCACCGTCTACCTGCTGCGCGGCCAGATCGAACTGGCCGAGAAGATCGCGCGCCTGTCCGGCATCCCCGACGCCAAGGTCTTCTTCACCAACTCCGGCACCGAGGCCAACGAGACCGCGCTGCTGCTGGCCACCTACGCCCGGGGTGGCGACCAGATCCTCGCCATGCGCCAGAGCTACCACGGCCGCAGCTTCGGCGCCGTCGCCGTGACGAGCAACCGCGCCTGGAAGAACAGTTCGCTGTCGCCGCTCAACGTGCACTTCCTGCATGGCACCGACCGCCACCTGAGCCAGTTCAAGGGCCTGTCGGACGCCGATTACATCGGCGCCTGCGTCGAGGACCTGCGCCACGTGCTCGCCACCGCCGTCACCTCCGACGTGGCCGCGCTGATCGCCGAGCCGATCCAGGGCGTCGGCGGCTTCACCGCCGCTCCCGACGGGCTGTTCGCCGCCTACAAGGAAGTGCTCGACGAACAGGGCATCCTGCTCATCTCCGACGAGGTGCAGACCGGGTGGGGCCGCACCGGCAGCGCGTTCTTCGGCATCCAGAACCACGGCGTGACGCCCGACATGATGACCTTCGCCAAGGGCCTCGGCAACGGCTTCGCCGTCGGCGGCGTCGTCGCGCGCGGCGACCTCATGGACGCGCTGCCCGCGGTCGGGCTGTCCACCTTCGGTGGCAACCCGATCTCCATGGCCGCCGCCAACGCCACCCTCGACTACGTGCTCGACCACGACCTGCAGGCCAACGCGCACCGGACCGGCGGCTTCATCATCGACGGGCTGCGCGCGGCCGCCGCCCGCCTGCCGATCGTGCGCGAGGTTAGGGGCCGGGGCCTGATGTTCGCGATCGAACTGGCCGAGCCCGCGCAGGCGAGCCGGTTCATGGAGCTGACCAAGCAGGCGGGCCTGCTCGCGGGCAAGGGCGGCCTGTACGGCACCGCCATCCGCATGGCCCCGCCCCTTACCCTGACGCTCGACGAGGCCGCCGAGGGCCTCGGCATCATCGTCGACGCACTGGAGACCATCACCGATGAAGTCCGTTAACCACTGGATCGGCGGCCGCCCCTTCGACGGCGACGACCGCGCCGGGCAACTGTTCGACCCCTCGACCGGGCAGGTCAGCGGCACCGTACGGCTGGCCTCCGAGACCGACGTGGACGCGGCGGTGGCCGCTGCCGTCGCCGCCTTCCCCGCCTGGCGGGACGCCTCGCTCGTCAAGCGCGCGCGGGTGCTGTTCCGCTTCCGTGAACTCATGGAGGCCCACCGCGACGAACTGGCCGCGCTCATCTCCGGCGAGCACGGCAAGGTCCACTCGGACGCGCTCGGCGAGGTCGCGCGGGGCCTGGAGGTCGTCGAGTTCGCCTGTGGCATCCCGCACCTGATGAAGGGCGGCTTCTCCGAGGGCGTCTCCACCCGGGTCGACTCCTACTCGATCAGGCAGCCGGTCGGAGTGGTCGCGGGCATCACGCCGTTCAACTTCCCGGCCATGGTGCCGATGTGGATGTTCCCGATCGCCATCGCGTGCGGCAACGCCTTCGTGCTCAAGCCGTCGGAGAAGGACCCGTCGGCGTCGCTGCTCATGGCCCGGCTCTGGCAGGAGGCCGGGCTGCCCGACGGCGTCTTCAACGTCGTCCAGGGCGACAAGGTCGCCGTCGATCGCCTGCTCACCCACCCGGACGTGCGCGCGGTCTCCTTCGTCGGCTCCACCCCCATCGCCCGGTACGTCTACGAGACCGGCACCGCCCACGGCAAGCGGGTGCAGGCGCTCGGCGGCGCCAAGAACCACATGCTCGTGCTGCCGGACGCCGACCTCGACCTGGTCGCGGACGCCGCCGTCTCCGCGGGCTTCGGCTCGGCCGGCGAGCGGTGCATGGCCATCTCGGTCGTGCTCGCCGTGGACCCGGTCGGCGACGAACTCGTCAAGAAGGTCGTCGAGCGGGTGGACAAGCTGGTCGTCGGCCCCGGCGCCGACCCCGCCTCCGAGATGGGCCCGCTCGTCACCCGCGAGCACCGCGACAAGGTCGCCTCCTACCTGGACCTCGGCGTCTCCGAGGGGGCCGCCCTCGTCGTCGACGGCCGCCGCACCCAGGTCCTCGGCGGCGGCACCGCCGAGGACACGCCCGGGTTCTGGCTGGGCCCCACCGTGCTCGACCACGTGCCCGCCGGGTCGCGGGTGCACACCGAGGAGATCTTCGGCCCGGTGCTGTCGGTCGTGCGCGTGGGCTCGTACGAGGAGGGGCTGGAGATCATCAACGGCCTTGAGTACGGCAACGGCACCGCGATCTTCACCAACGACGGCGGGGCGGCGCGGCGCTTCCAGAACGAGGTCGAGGTCGGGATGGTCGGCATCAACGTGCCGATCCCGGTGCCGATGGCCTTCTACAGCTTCGGCGGCTGGAAGGCGTCGCTGTTCGGCGACACCCACGTGCACGGCATGGAGGGCGTGCACTTCTACACGCGCGGCAAGGTCGTCACCTCGCGCTGGCTCGACCCTTCGCACGGGGGAGTGAACCTGGGCTTCCCGACGAACCGGTAGCCTCCCTGCGGCCCAGCATGACGTGGACGGCGATCGACAGCACGGCGCAGATCGCGGCGCTCGTCCACAGCACCGCCTGCCAGGCCCCGGTGAGGTGCCCGGCGACGTGGGCGGTGAACTCGGGCCGCAGCACCTCCGGGAGCGTCGCGAGCGGGCCGTCGAGGTCGCCCGCGCCGGCGGCGTCGGCCAGGTCGGCCGGGCTGCCCCCGTATCCGGGGAACCCGGCCGCCAGGCGGCCGCCGAGCAGGCCGACCAGTCGGATGCCGCTGACGCCGTTCGACGGCGACGAAGACGGCCAGCAGCACCGCCGCGCCGGCCAGCAGGCCGAGCACTTCCGGGCTGGACCAGCCCCACCTCGGGCCCTCGGCGGTGCCGAGCATGAGCAGGAACAGGGCGCCGACGAAGGTGGCGGTGCCGTACCAGTCCACCTTCGCCGCGCTCTCGCCCCTGGACTCGCGCATGAACGGCACCGCGAGCAGCACCAGCGCCATCAGCACCGCGTGCACCCAGAAGAACGAACGCCAGCCGAGCGTGTCGGCGAGCACTCCCGCGGCCATCGCGCCCATGGCCAGCCCGCCGCCGGTGGCGATGCCGACGGCGGCGAACACCCGGGTCCTGGCCGCGCCCTCGAAGGTCGTGGCCAGGATGGCGCTGCCACTGGTCAGCAGCGCCGCCGCGCCCGCCCCGGCGGCCGCCCGCGCGAGGTCGATGAGCAGGATGTCCGACACCGCGGCGCTGATCGCGGAGGCCGCCGTGAACAGCACCGCGCCGCCCGTGAACACCCGCCTGCGGCCGATCCGGTCGGCCAGCGCGCCGCAGGCGAGCATGAAACTGGCGAAGGTGAGGTTGTAGCCGTGCACCACCCACTGCAGCGCGGCCAGGGAGGCGCCCGTGTCGCGGCCGAGATGCGGCAGCGCGACTCCCGAGCCCGTGACGGACGTCGGCAGGACGACCAGCGTCGCGATGATCGCGACCAGGCTGATCGTCCTGGTACGGGCCGGCGTCACAGGACGATGGTGTTCGCCAGGCCGCCGTCCACGAGCAGGTCGACGCCGTTGACGTAGCCCGCGTCGGCGGAGGCGAGGAAGGCGACGACGGTGGCTACGTCCTCCGAGGTGCCGATGCGCCGGAGCGGGACCCGCGCGCGCACGGCCTCGATCTCCTCGGGGCTCGTGACGGCCGCGTGGAACATGTCGGTCGCGATGTATCCGGGGCTGACCGCGTTGACCCGGATGCCCCGGTCGGCGAGGTCGGCCGCCAGCGACCGGGTCAGGCTGGCCACGGCGGCCTTCGTCGCCGCGTACACCGATCCGCCGCCGAAGCCCCTGTACTGGGTCCACGAGGCGTTGATCACGATCGATCCGCCCTCCCGCAGCAGCGGCAGCAACCGCTGGACGGTGAAGTACACGCCCTTGAGGTTGGCGTTCATCACGTGGTCGTAGTCCGCCTCGGTGAACTCCTCCACGTGCTTGAACGTGGCCGCACCGGCGTTGGCGAAGACCACGTCGAGGTGGCCGAAGTGGGAGCGGGCCGCGGCAGCCAGCCGCTCCAGGTCGGCAGATTTCGTGACATCGGTGGAAACAGTCAGCACCCGGTCGCCCGCGTCGAGCGCCTCGGCGGCCTCGCGCAGCCGCTCCTCCGAGCGTCCGGCGATCACCACCTGGGCGCCCTCGTCGAGGAAACGCCGGGCCGTCGCCAGGCCCATGCCGCTCGCGCCCCCGGTGACCAGGGCGACCTTGCCGTCAAAACGTGCGTTGTTCGTCGTCATGCCGAGAATCATGTGGGCGGACGTCCGGGTATGGGGAGAGCGAACCTATGGTGGTGTTATGACCACCACCCAGACGCCACGCCGGGAGGGACTGCGCGACTTCCTCCGCTCGCGCCGGGCCAGGGTGATGCCCGAGGAGGTCGGGCTGCCCGGCGACCGGGCCCGCCGTACGCCCGGACTGCGCCGCGAGGAGGTCGCGGTGCTCGCGGGTATCGGGGTCTCCTGGTACACCTGGCTCGAACAGGGACGCGACATCAAGGTCTCCGACTCGGTCATCGAGTCGATCAGCCGGGTGCTGCGGCTCGACCCCGCCGAGCGCGCCTACTTCTACCGGCTGGCCGGACTCAACCCGCCCGCGTCCCCGCCCTCGGAGGGCGACGACCCGGCGCAGCTCGCCGAGCTGGAGCGGCTGCTCGGCTCATGGGCGCCGTACCCCGCCTACGTCCTCGACCTGCGTTGGAACTACGTGCTGTCCAACGCCGCCGCGCAGGCGGTGTTCGGGGTGCCGCGCACCGGCGGCAACTGCCTGGAGCTGTTCTTCACCGATCCCCGCTTCCAGTCGTTCTTCGCCAACCGGGCCACGCTGGCGCCGGAGCTCGTGGCGACCTTCCGCGCCCTCGCGGCGACCTACCCGGACGACGACGGGTTCGGGGTGATCCAGCGCCGCCTGTACGCCCGGAGCCCCGAGTTCGCCCGGCTGTGGGACCGGCACGACGTGCGCGCCGCGACGATCGGCACCAAGGACGTGGTGCACCCGTACGTCGGCGAGCTGAGCTTCGACCACCACGTCATGAACCCCGCGAACCGGCCTGACCTCCGGGTGATCGTTCACCTGCCCCGGGGTGAGGATGCCCGCGACAAACTAGAGCGTCTTCTGCGGGAGTTTCCCGGGTACGTCTGAACAGCACGGGTGCGCGCTTGCTTTGCCGCCATGTAACGGAAGTAGTACTAATTCGGGATGTTTACCCTGTCGGGCGGTTTGAAGGTTCGTCGCCCTGGCTAAGTCAACGGGTGCGGGTTTACCAGAGCGGCGAGCCCCCGAGTAGAAAGGCACAGGCCCATGACGTCCTCGGCGCCGCTCGGGCTTCAGGGCGCCTACCTGCTGGGCGAACGGGCCGGACAGGACGAACTGCGCGCGAGACTGCTCGACGTGGCCGTACGGCTGCTGCAGAGCGACGGGCCGGAGAGCCTGAACATGCGGCGCATCGCCAGCGAGGCTGGGTGCACGACCACCGTCGTCTACACCATGTTCGGCAACCGCGAGGGCATGGCCGAGGCCCTGTACCTCGAAGGCTTCGAACGCTTCCGCAGGCACATGGAGTCGGTCTCCAGCAGGGGCGACCCCCTCGACCACCTCACCGCGCTCGGCGTCGCCTATCGCGAGGCGTGCCTGGCCGAACCCGGCTACTACTCGCTGATGTTCGAGCGTGCGATCCCCGGCTTCGAGCCGAGCGAGCGGGCGCGCACCCTCGCCAGGGCCGCGCTCAACGTCCTCGACCGGGTCATCGCCGACTGCATCGCTCAGGGCTTCCTCATCCCGACGCAGCCCCGCAAGATCGCGGACGCGGTGTGGGCGGCCGCCCAGGGCGCGATCGGTTTGGAACGCGCCGGGCACCTGCGCGACGGCAGCACCTACGAGGCCGTGACCACGGCCACGATCTGCTGCTACCGCGTCAACGACTAGCCTCCAGCGCCAGCCACAGCTCCGCGCGCACGCCCGGATCGTCCAGGTCACGGCCCAGCAGCTCCGTGACCCGCCGCATCCGGTACCTCAGCGTGTGCCGGTGCACGCCGAGCCGCTGCGCCGCCGCGTCCCAGTGCCCGTTGCACGCCAGGTAGGCGCGCAGCGACTCGACGAGGTCGGCCCGCGAGCCGTACGCGGTGAGGGGGGCCAGCAGCGCCGTCGCGAACGCGCGGGCGGCCGAGGGCTCCACCAGCGCGAGCAGCCCCTGCCCGGCCAGGTCGGTGAACCGGGTGGGGCCGTCGCCGGCCGCCTGCAGCGCCCGCCGCGCCTGGTCGAGGCCGCCGCCCAGCCCCTCGTACGCCACCGGCCCGCTCACCCCGGACGGACCGTCGAGCAGCGCGAGCGCCTCCCGCAGCGTCTCCTCGGCGACCAGCGCGACCGCGTATCCGGGTACGGCGCCGATCTCAAGGCCGGCGGGTTCGGCCGTGAAGACCCTCGGCTCCAGCGCCTCCAGGACGTCCGGCCGGGCGGCGAGCACGACCACCGGCTCCTCGGGCAGCCGGACGCCGAGCGGTTCGAGCGCGGACCGTGCCCGCTCACCCGCGCCCGCCAGCAGCAGCGCGAGGACGGCCGAGCGCACCCGCCGCTCGGCCTCCCGCTGGGCGCCGCCCTGTTCGAGGGCGAGCGTGAGCAGCGACCCGGCGGCGTTGACCACCGTGTGGGCGACCGGTGAGAAGGGGCGGCGGGCGCCGACGGCGAAGAAGCCGCGCGGCCGGGTGCCGCCGCCGAGCGGCTGCACGATCATGTGACTGTCGGGACCGGACAGCGCGAGGCTCGCGGGGGAGCGGGCGTCGCCGCGCAGCCGGGCCAGCTCACCGGTCACCGCCTGGACCCGGGCGCCCGCCGTCGCGTGGCGCACCTGGCCGGACTCGTCCAGCAGGACGGCCCAGCCGTCCACCTCCTTGGCCAGCCGGTCGATGACCGCATGGGTGCCCTCGGGCCGCAGCGCGGCCCGCGTGAGGCGGCCCTGGGCGGCGAACGCGCCGGTGATCTCCTCGTACTGCTCGGCCGCGAGCAGCTCGCTGACGGTCTTGGTGATGGCGATGAACGGGACCTCGCGCGGCACCTCCAGCAGAGGCAGCCCGGCGGCCGCCGCCTCGGCGACGAGCGCGGGCGGCACGGCGTCGTGGCTGAGCCCGACGGCGAAACCGAGCCCGGCGACGCCGCGCGCGACGAGCCGGGCGACATATCCGGCGTGGTCGTCCTCCAGCCGCATGCCGGTCGTCAGCAGCAGCTCAGAACCCTCCAAATAGGGGGTCGGGTCGGCCAGTTCGCTGACCGCCACCCAGCGGACCGGCGAGTCCAGTGACCCGGCCAGTGCCTTGAGCCCCATCCGTCGCACGACGGTCCGCAGTGAAGGCGGCATCTTGTCCATTCCGGCAGGTTGTAGCCCCTCCAGTGTGACATATCGACCTATCTTGCCGAGGGGGTGGCGGCCGTACCTTCGGCTTATGAGCATTCCGCAGGAGCGTCGTCTCGTCACCGCCGTCCCCGGCCCCCGGTCGCTGGAGCTGCTGGCCCGCAAGCAGCGCGCCGTGCCCTCCGGCATCGGTACCACGCTGCCCGTCTTCGTCACCCGGGCGGGCGGCGGCGTCGTCGAGGACGCCGACGGGAACTCGCTGATCGACTTCGGGTCCGGCATCGCCGTGACCAACGTCGGCAACGCCGCGCCGCGCGTGGTCGAGCGGGTCACCAAGCAGGTCGCCGACTTCACCCACACGTGTTTCATGGTCACGCCGTACGAGTCGTACGTGAGCGTCTGCGAGAAGCTCAACGCGCTCACCCCCGGCGACCACGACAAGCGCACCTTCCTCGTCAACTCCGGCGCCGAGGCCGTGGAGAACGCCGTCAAGGTCGCCAGGTACGCCACCGGCAGGCAGGCCGTCGTGGTCTTCGACCACGGCTACCACGGCCGCACCCTGCTGACGATGGCGCTGACGGCCAAGAACATGCCCTACAAGCAGGGCTTCGGGCCGTTCGCGCCGGAGGTCTACCGGGCGCCGCTGGCCTACCCGTACCGCTGGCCCGGCGCGAACCCGGCGGAGGAGGCGTTCGCCCAGGCCGTCGAGATGATCGACAAGCAGATCGGGGCGCAGAACGTGGCCGCGGTGGTCATCGAGCCGATCGCGGGCGAGGGCGGGTTCATCGAGCCCGCCAAGGGCTTCCTGCCGAAACTCGCGGAGTACTGCCGGGCCAACGGCATCGTCTTCGTCGCCGACGAGGTACAGACCGGCTTCGCCCGCACCGGCGACCTGTTCGCCTGCGAGGACGAGGGGGTGGTGCCCGACATCATCTGCACGGCCAAGGGCATCGCGGGCGGGCTGCCGCTGGCGGCCGTCACCGGCCGGGCCGAGCTCATGGACGCCGTGCACCCGGGCGGCCTCGGCGGCACCTACGGCGGCAACCCGCTGGCCTGCGAGGCGGCGCTGGCCGTCCTGGAGACCATCGAGCAGGAGGACCTGGTCGCCAGGGCCCGCCGGATCGGCGAGATCATGCTGCCCAGGCTGCGGGCTATGCAGGAGCGCTTCCCGGTCATCGGCGAGGTGCGCGGGCGCGGCGCGATGATCGCGATCGAGCTGGTCGAGCCCGGCACCAAGACGCCGAACCCGGCCGTCCTCCAGGAGGTCGTCAAGCGCTGCCACGCCGAGGGGCTGCTGGTGCTGACCGCGGGTACCTACGGCAACGTGCTGCGCTTCCTGCCGCCGCTGGTCATGCCCGAGCACCTGCTGGAGGAGGGCCTGAGCATCCTGGAGAAGGCGTTCTCCTAGAAAACCATGACAAACAGGCCAGCCAGCTTGCGGGTGGTTGGCCTGTTTTGTTGGTTTACGGCACGCCGCCCAGCCGTGATTTCACCTTGACTTGACGCGCAACCGGCCGATCAAGCCCGAAGTCGGGGTTATAACGGTTCCGGTATGCGGGTGGGCTATCGCCTGGGGGACAGTGATGGACTGGGGCTCGATGCTGACGTTCGACCCTGACGGCCTGAGCTGGGCACAGCGCGACGGTGACGCCTGCGTGATCTGCCACAAGAGATGGCCTCGGCCCCGGGTGCGCGTCGGCCGCTTCCCCGACGACACACACGTGCTGGCGTGCAACGACTGCGCCGATTCGCTGACACCGGCGCCGCGTGCGACCGTCGTCTCCTTCAGGGGCCGCTAGGCGGCCTGCCTGATCCCCCACGGCGAGCCGTAGTCGTTCAGCAGGTCGAGGAAGGGCACCGCGTCGAACGCCTCGGGGCCGAGCACGCCCTCGCCCTTCCACGTGCCGGAGGCCAGCAGCTCCAGGGCGACCACCGGGTGGATGGCGGTCTGCCAGACGACGGCCTGTGATCCGTACTCGCGCATCGACCAGGCGTTGTCCACCACGTGGTACAGGTACACCTCGCGAGGGGCGCCGTCCTTGCCGGTGCCCTTGACCCAGGTGCCCGCGCAGGTCTTGCCGCGCATGCGCGCCCCGAGCGTCGCCGGGTCGGGCAGCCGGGCCGCCAGCAGGTCGCGCGGCGCGACCTCGGCCGAGCCCACCCGCACCTTGTCGGCGCTGTCGAGGCCCAGCTTGCGCAGGGTCTTCAGGATGCCGATGAACTCCTCGCCGAGGCCGTACTTGAAGGTCACCCGCCGCGCCTCGATCCAGCGGGGCACGAGCAGGACCTCCTCGTGCTCGACGTTGACGCACTCGACCGGGCCGATGCCCTCGGGGAAGTCGAAGACCTCCGGGTCGCTGAAGGGCTCGGTCGTGCGCCACTCGCCGTCCTCCCAGACGACGGGCGGGTTCAGGCACTCCTCGATCGTGGTCCAGATCGAGAACGTCGGCGCGAAGTCGTAGCCGTCCACGACCAGGTCGGCGCCGTCCCTGATGCCGATCTCGTCGATGGTGTCGAACAGGTGGTCGGCGGCGTACCTCGCGAACACGTCGGCCAGGCCCGGCTCCACCCCCATCCCGACCAGGGCCAGCCGGCCCTCGCCGCGCCACCGTCCGTCGAGCTCGAACTGCTCGTCGCCGAGCTTCACGCCCGGTTTGCGGTACGGCTCGCGCGGGTGCGGCTTCGACAGCGACATCGCCATGTCGAGGTAGTGCGCCCCGGCCTCCAGGGCGGCCTCGAACAGCGGCATGGTGAAGCGCGGATCGACGGCGTTGAACAGCACGTCGCACCGGTGGGCGCGCAGCGCCTCGACCACCTGCGCCCGGTCGGCGGCGTCGAGGCGGATGGCGCTGAAGCGGGGGTCGTCGACCTGGGCGACCGCCTGCGCGGCCCGGCTCTGTCTGGAGTCGGCGACCACGATGTGTTCGAAGAAATCTCGGCGGGCGGCGATGGGGACGACGGCGGATCCGACGCCTCCGGCGCCGACAAGAAGGATTCTCATGCGGCGACGATACACTGACTGGCTATTCAGTCAATCGCTGGGCAGAAGAAAAGCCCCTGGCAGGGGCTCGGATACGGGGGGTTCAGCCGACGATCGACCGCCACTTGTCCGCCCAGATCCGGTAGTCGCTCGGTGAGCGCACCGCGTACTCGATCCGGTCGAGGGCCTTCGTGTCGGTGGCGCCGTAGGCGTCGCACACCCGCCGCGCCGCGCCCTTGCACGCCTGCGGATGCGCCGGGGCCAGCCCGACCCACGCCGCCGCGTCGCGCTGCACCTCGGGGTCGGCCGTCCACGACAACCACCGGTAGGCGCACTCGCTGTTCGCGACCCCCGCGCCCAGCATCCACGAATCGGCCCAGCCGGTGGTGCGGCTTGTCTCGATCGCCTCGACCGGCTGGCCCGCCGCCTGCAACTGCCGCCGAAGGTAGGGCGTGACCTGCGCGTAGTCGTAGGAGCCCGTGGCGAACCCCTTGAGCAGGTCGAGCGGCGCCTTCCAGTAGGACCGCGCGGTCTGCTCCTTCAGCAGATCGAGCGCCGAGTCCAACTGCGCCTCACCCAACGTGTACGGATCACCCTTGGCCCCCGTCGCCAGCGCCGCGTCGGCGATCGTGAGCGGATCGTCCTTGAGCGAGGCACGAGCCGAGGCGAACACGTCCTTGACCGACGGCGAACCCACCTTCGAGCCGTCGTAGACGAACTCGTGCGAGCCCCACAGGTAGGGCACGCCGTACGCCTTGCCGTCCTGCGTGGTCAGCTCGCGCAGCCGCTTGCCGAGCTTGTCGTAGCCCTCGACCTTGTCGAGCACCAGCGGCTGCACCTTCTCGGCGGCGATCAGCTCGCCCGCCAGGCCCGGCCCGGCGGAAACGAGGTCGTAGGCACGCTCGGTGAGCCGGGCCCGCATCTCGTCGGCCGTCTGCACCTGGTCGAGGCGGGCGATGCGGCAGCCCGTCTGCTTCTCGAACGAGCCCGTCCAGTTGACCTTGCGGTTGATGCCGCCGTACTCGGCGTAGCCCCGGTAGGTGAGGATGGTCAGCGTGCCGTCGCTGCGCGGCGGCGTCGGGGTCGCGGTCGGTGTGGGGGCGGGCGTCGGGGTCGCGTGTGTCGCGCCGGAGACCGAGACCACGGTGACGGCGGCCACGGCGAGGACGGACAGACGACGTTTCACGAGAGCCGAGCTTACCCCCGGTTGTACGTAACGGTGGGCCCCGCCGCCGGAGTTGGCCACCCCGGTACAAATCACCACACCGCCCTGTGGCATAACGTCAGGGGTATGGACGTGCGCACCTTCTGGCTCGCAGGCCGCCCCGCGACCGGCGACACCGAGCTCACCGTGACCAACCCCCACGACGGTCGCGAGGTCGGACGATACTCCGTGCCGACCGCGGCCCAGGTGGACGAGGCCCTGGCCGCCGCTGCCGCCGTGGCGGGGCAGGCCGCCGCGCTGCCCGTGCACGTGCGCGCCGAGGCCCTCGCCCACGTCTCGCGCCGCCTGGCCGAGCGTGCCGAGGAGATCGCCCAGCTCATCACGGCCGAGAACGGCAAGCCGATCATGTGGGCGCGCGGCGAGGTCGCCCGCGCCGTCGCCACCTTCCGCTTCGCCGCGGAGGAGACCCGCCGCTGGTCCGGCGACGTGCAGCGGCTCGACACCGAGACCGCCGCCACCGGCCGGCTCGCCTATGTCTCCCGCGTGCCCAAGGGGCCGGTGCTGGCGATCACGCCGTTCAACTTCCCGCTGAACCTGGTCGCCCACAAGGTCGCGCCGGCCATCGCCGTCGGCGCGCCGGTGATCGTCAAGCCCGCCCCCGCCACCCCGCTGTCGTCGCTGTTGCTCGGCGACCTCCTGGCGGAGACCGATCTGCCCGAAGGCATGTTCTCCGTGCTGCCGATCGAGAACGAGCGGGCCGCCGCCCTCGTCGACGACCCGCGCCTGCCGATCGTCTCCTTCACCGGCTCCGCGCCCGTCGGCTACGCCATCGCCGACCAGGTGCCGCGCAAGCACGTCACCCTCGAACTCGGCGGCAACGCCGCCGCCGTCGCCNNNCCGACGCCGACCTCGACTGGGCGGCGCAGCGGGTCGCGCTGTTCGCCAACTACCAGGCCGGGCAGAGCTGCATCGCGGTCCAGCGGGTGATCGTCGAGCGGCCGGTCTACGACGCGTTCGTCGAGCGGCTGCTGCCCGCCGTCGCCGCACTGGTCACCGGCGACCCCTCCGACGAGAAGACCCAGGTCGGGCCGCTGGTGTCGGTCGCCGCCGCCGAGCGCGTCGAGCAGTGGGTCGGCGAGGCCGTGGCGGCGGGGGCCCGCGTGCTGGCGGGTGGCACCCGCGACGGCGCGACGGTCGCGCCGACGGTGCTGGCCGAGGTCCCCTCCGACGCCAAGGTCGCCCGCGAGGAGGTCTTCGGCCCCGTCATGGTGCTCCAGCCGGTCGCGTCGATCGACGAGGCGTTCGCGCTGGTCAACGACTCGAAGTACGGGCTGCAGGCCGGGGTGTTCACCCGCTCGCTGGACGTCGCCTTCCGGGCCAACCGGGAACTGGAGGTGGGCGGCGTCATCATCGGCGACGTCCCGTCGTACCGGGCCGACCAGATGCCGTACGGCGGCGTCAAGGACTCGGGCGTCGGCCGCGAGGGCCTGCGCTCGGCCATGGAGGACTACACCTACGAGAAGGTCATGGTCCTGACCGGCCTGTCGCTGTAGCGGCGCCGGGGGCGCACGCGCCCCCGGCCGGGTACGTCACGCACGTTCCGCCGTCGTGAACAGGGCCTTCGCCGAGTCGCCGAGATAGGGGCCGTACATCGTGCGCCGGTCGTCGCTGTACTTGAAGCTGCTCACCGACGTGATGAGGCCCTTGCCGGTGGCCGGGTCGAAGCGCGACAGCCACGGCCCGCCGCTGGAACCGGCCGTCATGCCGCACGCCAGGCCCTGGTCGCGGGTCTGGCCGTAAGGGTCGTCGCGCAGCCGTCCCGCGCAGTAGACGAGCTGCTCGCCGTCGTACGGCGGGTCGGCGGGGTAGCCGAAACCGTAGACGTGGCCGCCGCGCCCCGGGTTGAAGGCGATCTCCTGGGTGCCGACCACGTCGGCGACGTGCCGCCCCGACGAGGTGTTGAGCGCGACCATGCCCACGTCGTAGCTGTCGTCGCCGCTGCGCGACCACGGGGCGGCCACGAACAT
Source organism: Nonomuraea longicatena (assembly GCF_039525605.1). Taxonomy (NCBI): domain Bacteria; kingdom Bacillati; phylum Actinomycetota; class Actinomycetes; order Streptosporangiales; family Streptosporangiaceae; genus Nonomuraea; species Nonomuraea longicatena. The sequence goes on from NZ_BAAAHQ010000058.1 coordinate 23,615, forward strand.
CCGCCGCGCGGTGTAGGTGCCGTACGGTCGCCCGCCCCCCGCCCGGTAGCCGGGCACGAAGGTCCAGTTGGCCGCCCACTCGCCCGCGCCGTCCTTGACGCAGTGGCCGGCCGTGACCACGACGTCGCGGTTGGCGCTGCGGATCGTGCTGGCCGAGCAGACGAAGTCGACGCCCGCGACGGTGAGGAAGACCCGGCCGGTGGTCTTGGCGACCAGGCCCCCGCCGCCCCAGCGC
>NZ_BAAAHQ010000058.1:23941-37048 GCF_039525605.1 Nonomuraea longicatena
ACGCCCCGGACACGGCGGTGATCGATCTCGATCTGCCGGGCGGCGGCCTGGCGGCGGCGGGTGACCACGCCCGCCTTGGCGCCGGTGAGCTCCGGCGCGGCGCCGAGACTGGAGGTGTCGCCGCGCAGGCCGCTGAGCAGGCTGTCCTCGGTGACGATGCCGAGCAGGTCGATCGGCAGAGCGGCGGCCATGCGCTGCGGGGTCCAGTAGCCGAGCACGCTCCGCTGTTCGGCGGGGGTGCGGGCGGCGGCGCGCTCGACGACGTCGGTGCGCGGCGCCGTGCGCTCGACCCGGGCGGCGGACCTGCCGGCGGATCCGCCGACGGGCCGGCCGGCGGATCCGGAGGCGGGCCGGGCGGCGGATCCGGCGGGCTCGGTGTGGGAGCCGGGCCGTACGGCCCAGGGGTCGGCCGGGGGGCCGGCCGGCGCGGCGCCGAGCAGCGCCGGGCCGACGAGTCCCGCGATGAGTGGAGCGGCGGCAAGCACGGGGGTGCTCAGGGTCATGGACCCCGAGTCTGCACTACGAAGGGTGCCCTTGTGGCTACTTTCGGTAGATGGCTTTATCTGCCCCGAGGGTCAGCACGTGCTCGGCGGTGAAGCCCAGCACGTCCCGCGCCGCCGACAGGTCCACGGGCACCGTACGGCCCGGCAGCGGGGCCCGCAGCTCGGCGTCCGGGTGGTAGCGGCGGACCAGCGCCTCGGTCGGCTGGGGCACCAGCGTCTCCGGCGCGCACACGCACACCACCCGCGCGCCCGGTCCCTCCACACTGAGCGCCAGCACGCACGCGCGGGCCGCGTCGCGCGTCTCCAGGTAGGCCCAGTAGCCGCGCGCGTGCAGCCCCGGGTCGGCCGCGCAGCGGGCCGCGAACGCGTTCAGCCGCTCCTCGAAGCCGCCCACGTACGGCAGTCGCAGCGCGACCACCCCCATGCCGTGACGCCTGGCCATCGTGTGCGCGGTCAGCTCGTCCACCTGCTTCGACAGCGCGTACGGGTCCTCGCACCACGAGGGCGCGAAGGCGTCGACGGGCAGGTAGGCCGGGTGCGGGTCGCTCGCGGCGAAGGCCAGCCCGTCGGCCGCCAGCGAACTGGCCACGCACGCCCGCCGCACCCCGGCCAGGCCGGCCTGTTCGAGCACGGTGAACGTGGCCTGCGTGTTGACCGCGAACACCGTCCCGGCGGGCAGGTGCTCAGGGGTGGGGATCGCCGCCAGGTGGACGACCGCGTCGGCGCCCGCGAGCGCCTCCCGCACCGCGACCGGATCGGCGGCGTCGCCCTCGACGACCCGGGCGGCGGGCAGCCCGCCCGGGTCCTCGCGCTCCAGCGCGACCGCCTCGGTGCCCTGGGCGGCGAGCAGGTCGAGGACCGCCCGGCCGATCCGCCCGCCCGCGCCGGTCACCAGCACCCGTCTCATGGCCGCTCCTCGTAGACGCGCACCGCCACCAGGTGGGCGGAGGGGGCGCCGTTGGTCGACTCGACGACGATCCTGAGGCCGGTGGCCGTCACGGGCGCGGCCAGGTCGTGGACGTTGCGGCGGCGCCGGTTGCCGCGCAGTTCGGCTACGGTGCTCCAGCCGTCCGCCAGCAGCGCCTCCACGCGGTAGTCCCGCACGAGCGTCGGCATGGTCTCGAACGGCGTGCGGTGGTGGTGCAGGTTGATGAGGTCCTCGTTGACGTCGTCGTCGGCGAGGACCTCGACCCGGCCCACCGTCACCGGCCGGGGCCAGCGCAGCTCCAGCGTGGCGGGCAGCGACTCCGAGACCCACATGTGCGGGCCCGCGTAGGGGCGCTGGTAGCCGTCGAGCGCCCGGTCCGGCGCGAACGCCCGCGTGGGGCCGGTCTCCACGCAGAACGTACGGCGCAGCAGCCCCTTGTCCACCCATTCGCGCAACGGCTGCGGCCGTTCGTCCTGGGGTCGCAGCGGTACCCGGGTGAGGCACAGCACGCCGGGTGTGGGCCGGTCGGCGACGTACAGGCTGACCTGTGGGTTTGCCCTGACCAGCAGGAAGGCGTTGCGCGGCGTCTCCGGCCGCCAGTCGAGCCCGAGGTCGGCCCACTGCTTCTCGCCCGCCGTGAGCCGCACGTCGCGGGTCTCGACGAGGTCGCGCGGCACGTAGTTCTGTCCGAGCGCCGGGTCGTGCAGCTCCACCGTCAGCGTGGTGTCGGCGGCGGCGTCCACCAGCAGGCGCACGCCGCTCAGGGCCGGGTCGGCGGGCAGGACGAGACCGGCGTCGGCCGCCAGCGGCCAGCGCTCGTCCGGGGTGCCCGCGACCAGGCGGCCCAGCGTGCTCGACGCCGACACGTCGGCCTCGCGGGCCAGGTCGGCCGGGTCGTCGAGGGGCACCCCGACGACGGAGGCGTCCTCGCGCAGCAGCGCCCGGCGCAGGTCGGCGACCGGCAGGTCGCGCGGGCGCAGGCCGGAGGCGGCGCAGAGCGCGGCCGCCGTGCCCGCCGCCTGGCCGATCGTGGCGCACGTGGCCATCACCCTGGTGGAGCCGAAGGCCACGTGCGAGGCGGAGATGTTGCGCCCGGCCATGAGCAGGTTGGGCACGTTGACCGAGTACAGCGAGCGGTAGGGGATGTGGTAGACGCCGTCGGCGTAGCGCTGCTTGGCGCCGTCCTCCTCGGCGTACATGCCCTGGGGCGGGTGCAGGTCGATCGACCAGCCGCCGAAGGCGACCCGGTCCTCGAACGGCGTCTGCCCGAGCACGTCGTGCTGGGTGAGCACGTGGTCGCCGAGGAAGCGGCGGTACTCCCGCTTGCCTGGCAGCGCGCCCACCCACTCCAGCGTCATCGTCTCGGCGTCGAAGCCGCCGGAGTTCTTGATGTGGTCCCAGATGCCGTAGACGACCGACCACAGCTCGTCGCGGATGCGGTCGTTGTCGTGGACGGTGTCGAGTTCGCCGCCGAACTCGATCCACCAGTAGGCGCAGCCGTTGTCGCCCGCCCGGATGATGCGGCGCTCGGGGATCGAGGTGCGGGTGATGTCCTTGGCGAAGGACGGCGGCACGTACCTCACCGGCTCGCCGGCGTCCTTCGTGTAGAACAGCAGCGTGCTGCCGAGGGTGATGTCGTCGGGCAGTTCCGGGGCCCACGGCTCGCCGTACTCCTGCCTGCCCTCCCTGCCGATGCGGTGGCGGGCGCCCGCGAGGTGGCCGACCAGGCCGTCGCCGGTGCAGTCGAGGAACAGCGCCGAGGTGAAGACGATCTCCCGCTCCGAGCCCATCATCCAGCCGGTGACCGACTCGATGCCGTGCTCGCCCGCCGCGACGTGGCGGACGTCGGTGTTGAGGAACAGCGAGATGTTCGGTTCGGCCCGCACGAGGTCGAGGACGGTCGTGTCCCAGAAGTACGGGTTGCCGTGCGGGTTGCGGTACTGGTTCTCGACGAACAGCTCGCCCATGATGCCGCCCTCGCGGGCGTGGTGGTTGCGGCCGTGGCCGGTGGCGCCGCACACCCAGACGCGTACCTCGCTGCTGGAGTTGCCGCCGAGTACGGGACGGTTGTTGACGAGGGCGACCGTACGGCCCAGCCGGGCGGCGGCGACGGCGGCGCAGACCCCGGCGAGCCCGCCACCCACCACGGTTATGTCATGATTTATGGTTTCGTGTCGCATTAGCTCAATCCGTAGTAGAAGCGGGGCGCCCCGTCCAGCGTCAGCGTGGCCTGGCCGCCGGTCACCGGCACCCAGGTCTCACGGCCCAGGCAGTCGACCACGTGCACGTTCGCGCTCCTGGCGGGCAGCGTCACCGGCGTCTTGGTCGGCCAGTGGTCCACCCACGCCTCCTTGTGCGGATACCACTGGTCGGGGCCGTGGTCGGCGTTGAGGAGGTAGCCGTCCTTGCGCGTCCACAAGATGGAGAACTTGTCGAACAGCAGGCCCTTCACGTCCGGGTCGGCGAACGTCAGCCACCGGATGAAACGGGCGCCCTCCAGCGTCCTGGTGGCCGTCGCGAACGCCAGCAGCGCCGCCTTGACGCTGGTGTCGCGGTTCAGCAGCCCGAAGTGGTACTCGGGGTTGTCCGGGTCGGCCTCCTGCGGGTGGTGGATGGTGCTGTCGTGCGGCTGGTACCAGTTGAGGCCGTCCACCCCCTCCGACACCGCGAGCGCCAGCGTCAGCAGCACGTTCTCCGCCGCCTGCCGGTGGTTGTCGTTCCACCACCGGTTGGGCCTGGTGCACGCGTACGCCTCGGTCAGCCACAGCTCCTTGCCGCCGCCGTGGGCGTCCACGGTCCTCCTGGCCTCGCGCAGCGAGCCGAGATAGTTCCAGTACGTGCCGTTGTCGCCCAGCTGCCACTCCGACGGCGGCGGCGCGTAGTCGGGGGTGAAGTTGCCGCGCCCCGGATGGAAGGCGAACACGTCGATCAGCGGCCAGCCGCCCGCCTGGTGGAAGTTCGCCGTCCAGTTGACGTCCATGCCGCCGAGGCCGCAGTTCATGAGCTTGATGCCGGAGCCGGAAAGCCGCTCGTGGATCGGCCGGAGGCCGTCGCGCACGTACTCCGCCGCCTTCTGGCCCGACATCCACGGCTGGTTGAGCTCGTTGGCCACCTCGAAGTAGCGGGCGCCGGAGGCACGGGCGACGCCCGCCTTCTCGTCGGCCCAGGCCGCGATCTGCTGCGGCGTGCCGTTGAAGATCACCCCGCCTAACTGCACGTTGTGCTTGATGCCGAGCGCGTCCAGTTCGGCGGGGGAGTGGCCGGGGGCGCCGTCGTAGGCGATGCGCACCCACTTCACGCCGATGCGCTGCATCAGGGTGCCGACGGCCGCCTTGTCCGGCTGGAGCATCCACGCGTAGTTCGCGATGCCGAAGCGGCCGTCGGCCCGGTAGGTGTGCGCCTTGAGGGTGGCCAGGTTGGTGCGCGCGAACACCTCGTCGGCCCCCGCCACCGCCTTCACCTCGGTGAACACGATGCCCTGCGGGGCTCCGGCCACCGTGAACTCCGCGTCCCACACGCCGCCGGGCGAAAGCGTCTTCGTCACCGTCCCGCCGCCGACCTGGTCGCCGTCGAAGTCGCGGGCCCACCATTCCAGGCGAACCTGGCGCTGGACGGCGGCGCCGTTCACGACCTGCGCGCGCAGCGCCATGGCGGCGCTCTGGCCGTACAGGCCGAAGGGCTGCTCGCTCCACACGTCCACGCTGAGCGGCGACCCGGAGCCGAGCGCGTTCGCCGCGGCCGGGCGCATCGCGCCGAGGATCAGTTCGGCCTCCGTCGCGCCGTCGGCGCCCGCCGGCGCGTGGATCCAGCTCGCGTTCGTGAAGCCCGGCGTGGTCTTGGCCAGCCTGAAGTAGGCGCTGGTGTCCGTCCAGGTCTCCTGGTAGAGCGCCCCGGCGTTCACCTCGTACGGCACCCCGCCGCGCGGGTCGCGCGTCCACCGGGTGGCGGGCACGTACCGCTCCGGCGCCGACGGGGCGAGCAGCGTCCTGGCGAACATGTAGCCGCTCGGCGTGAGCGTGGTGCTGCCGGTGACCTCCCAGCGCAGCCGGGCCCGCCGCGCGGAGACCGTGAAGATCCCGCGCACCTTCACCGCCTGGGCCGCGGCGGCCATCGTGTAGTCGACCTGGATGGCCGGCCTGCCGTCCACGGTCACGAGCGTCGGGGTGCCGCCGAAGGTGCGCTGCTGGCCCAGCACACTGTCCTTGATCATGAAGTGCGGGATCCTGACGCGGTCGGCGGTGTCGCGCACGACGATCGTGCCGTCCGCCTCCGCCGTGAGCGTGATGCCGTCGGCGGAGATCGACAGCGGGGCCGAGGCCGCGACGACGGACCCGACCAGGGGAGCGGCGACGGCGGTCTGGATGAGGGCGCGGCGGGAGAAGGAGGGGGTGTCCGGCATGGCATTGCCCTTCGTTGAGATCAACCCTTGACGCCGGTGAAGCCGAGTCCGGCGACGATGTACTTCTGGAAGACGAGGAAGACCAGCACCGGCGGCGCGAGCGCCATCGCCATGGCGGCGATGAGCTCGTCCTGCGGCGCCTGCTCGGCCAGGTTGGCCAGCGCGACGCTGATCGGCTGCTTGTCCGGGTCGGTGATGGCCACCAGCGGCCAGATGAAGTCCTTCCAGCTGTGCATGACGGCCAGCAGGCTGATGACGGCGAGGACCGGGCGGCTCATCGGCAGCACGATCCGGGTCAGCAACTGCCAGGTGGTGGCGCCGTCGATGCGCGCGGCGGCGAACAGTTCGGCGGGCAGCGCGTCGAAGAAGCGCTTGGCGAGCAGCACGTTGAAGGCGTTGGCCCCGGCGGGCAGCCAGACCGCCCAGTACGTGTCCACCATCCCGAGGTCGATGACGGTCAGGAAGAGGCTCACCATCGAGACCGTGTAGGGCACGAACATCGTGGCGAGGATCGCGCCGTACACGTACCGGCCGAACCACGGCCGCAGCACCGACAGCGCGAACCCCGCCGTGACCGCCACGACCAGTTGCACCGCCCACGAGCCGCCGACCACCTGGAGCGTGTTGAGCAGGTAGTGGCCGACACCGAGGTCGGACCACGCGGTGGCGAAGTTCTCCGGGCGCGGGTCCGAGGGCCACGGCGTCAGCGGCGAGGAGACCAGGTCGGCCGACGGCGAGAGCGCGCCCTTGACCGTCATGTACAGGGGCCCGAGGCCGATCGCCGCGAGCAGGGCGAGCACCGCCCACTGGATCGAGCGCAGCGCCGCCCGAACCGCGGGCCGGCGTTCCTCCACGGCCGAGATCATCATGACGCGCTCCAGCTCCGGGTGGCCCGCAGGTACCCGGCCGACAGGACGCCGAGGACGATCGCCAGCAGGAACGACAGCGCGGCGGCCTGGCCGTACTCGCCGTCCTGGAAGGCGTAGCGGAAGATCAGCAGCAGGACGGTCAGCGTCGCGTTCTCCGGCCCGCCGCCGGTGAAGACGTACGGCTCGGTGAAGACCTGCATGGTGTTGATGAGCTGCATGAGCAGCAGCAGCCCGATCACCGGGCGCAGTTGCGGCAGCGTGATGTGCCAGATGCGGGCGCGGATCGAGGCGCCGTCCATCTGCGCCGCCTCGTACAGCTCCGACGGGACGCCCACGATGGCCGCCAGGTAGATGAGCACCGCGCCGCCCATCCCGGCCCACGTGGACTGCAGCACCAGGCTCAGCATCGCGCTGTCGGGGGAGTCCAGCCACGGGTACGGCCCCAGCCCCACGAGCCCGAGCAGTTCGTTGAACAGTCCGCGGCCCGGGTCGTAGAACCACTTCCACAGCAGGATCGCCACCACCGGCGGGATCACGACCGGCAGGTACACGAGGAAGCGGTAGACCCCGGCGCCGCGCCGCAGGGTGGCCATCGCCGTCGCCAGCACCAGGGGCGCGGGGAAGCCGATGACCAGCGCGAGACCGACGAACACCAGCGTGTTGACGACGGCGGTGCCGAGCAGCGGGTCGGCCAGGAGCGCGGTGAAGTTGGCCAGGCCGACCCATTCGGGTGGATCGACCAGGTTGGTCCGCTGGAAGCCGATGAGCAGCCCGTGCACGATCGGCCACCAGGAGAAGGCGCCGAAGACGAGCAGGGCGGGGATCAGGAAGACCAGCGCGGTCAGCGCGGTCCTGCGGGCGTTCTTACGCGACGGGCCGGGCACGACGGCCTGCGCCGCCGGGTGGCCGTTCATCGCTGGGCGGCGGCGAGCTTGGTGTTGACGTCGGTCTCCGCCTTCGCCAGCAGCGCGTCCACGTCGGCGTCCCGGTCGGTGAGCACGGCCTGCACGACGGTGTCGAGGACCGCGTACACCTGCTGGGCCTGCACCGGCGGCTCGGGCTTGAGCTCCAGCGCGGGCGTGCCCTCCAGCCAGGGCGCGAAGTGTTCCAGCTTGACGTTGACGTACGGCTTGACCGCCGCGTCGATCTCAGCCTGCTGCGCCGCGTCGAACATCGGCAGCGTCGGCACGCCCACGGCCGACTGTGGGTCGGCGGCCAGTTGCTTGGCGCGCTCGGCGGCGACGCCCGGGTCGTGGGCGGGCTGGGCGTAGGCGAACAGCAGCCACTTCACGGCCGCCGCCGTCTTCTCCGCGCTCACCGAGCGGGGCACCAGGTAGACGTCGCCGCCGGTGAGCGTGGCCCGGCCGCCCGCCTGGGGCATCGGGCCGATGCCGAAGGCGTCGGTGTCCGCCATGCCGTAGGTCATCTTGGCCAGCCGGTAGGTGCCCGGCGTGCCCATGTACATGCCGATCTCGCCCGCCGCGAAGCGTTTGATCACGTCGTTCTGGTCGTTGAGCTGGTTGCTGCCCATCGAGTCGTCGCTCCAGCGCATCTCCTTGAGCAGGGTGAGCGCCTTCCTGGCCGGGTCGGCGTTGAACGCGGCCACGTACTTCCCTCCGGCGTCCTTCTCGATCTCGCCGCCGTGGGCGTAGGTCAGCATGGCCAGCTGCCAGCCGCCCTGGTTGCTCTTGGACTCGTGGACGAACCCGGCCTTGCCGGTACGCTCCGCGATGCGTTTGGCGGCGGCGCGGACCTCGTCCCAGGTGGCGGGCGGTTTGCCGGGGTCGAGCCCGGCCTTGGCGAACAGTGCGCGGTTGTAGACCAGGCCCTGGGCGAAGGGGGCCTGGGGCACGCCGTACACCTGTCCGGCGGTGTCGCTGAGCGGGCGCAGCACCTGCGGGTTGAACTCCTTGTAGTGCGCCCACTTGGCGAGTTCGGCGGTGAGCGGCTGCACCTGCTTGCGGGCGATGAGCCCCTGCGGCTCGGTGAGCGGGACCCGGATGACCTCCTCGGAGCGGCCGCCGGCGAGCTTGGCGGAGAAGGTGAGCGGGTCGAACACGGTCGTGGAGCCTTTGACCTCGATGCCGGGGTGTTGCTTCTCGAAGTCGGCGACCATCTTCTCGAACGCCGCCAGGCCCGGCTTGTCCGTCGCGGGCGGCATGCCCTGCACGCGGATGGTGACGGTGCCGGACGCTCCGGCCCCGGTGGAGGAGGATCCGCACGCGCTCAGCACTGTCGCGAGCGCCGCGCAGCCGAGAAGGGCGGCGGTGTGTTTCATGGTGACTCCCGCATTCACGTCATCGCAGGATCGATAGGTCATAAAGAGCAGGTGGTACGGCGGAGCCGCATCGCTGGGGGCCGTGTCGGATGGGCATTGATCGATGGGCACCGATCGATGGGCACTGTCGAGTAGGCGCCTGGGGCGGGCGCCGACGGTGTGTCGGCGCGGAGGACCGTCGGGAAGGCGCGTCTGGGAGGGGGTGTTTCAGGAGGCGCGTGGGGGACGGGTACGTCAGAGGGGCGTCGGGGACGGCGCGTCAGCGCGGGGCCGGGCCCGTGGAGGCGCGCGGGACGAGCCGGGAGCCGATCTCGACCAGCCGCCCGGACCCCCGGCCCGCGATCGTGTCGACGAGCAGGTCGGCGGCCTGGGTGGCGATCTCGTCCGCCGAGATCCGGATGGTGGTGAGCGACGGGGTGGACGTGGCGGCCAGCAGCGTGTCGTCTATGCCGATCACGCTCACGTCGCCGGGGACCCGTACGCCGAGCTGGGCGAGCTGGTGGAGCACGCCGAGGGCGACCAGGTCGTTGTGGGCGACGACGGCGGTGGCCTGGCCGGAGGCCACCAGTGTCGCCGCGTGCAGGCCGGTCTCGAAACGGGGCTCGTACGGCCCCAGCTCGACCAGCGACAGTCCGTGAGGCTCGAACGCCTCCCTGATCGCCTTGCCCCGCTCCATCTCGGGGCGGGAGCAGTCGACGAAGGCGCAGCGGGTGTGGCCGTAGGCCCGCAGGTGCTCGGCGGCCTGGGCGATCCCGGCGCCGAGCGAGACGCGTAGTTCGGGCAGGCCGGGTACGTGCCGGTTGACCAGGACGAGGGGGATGCGCTCGGCCAGGTCGCGCAGCCGCTCCTCGCCCAGCGTCGAGGCCCACAGGATCAGGCCGTCCACCTGCTTGGAGACGGCGGCGATGGTCTCGCTCTCGTCGGACTCCCGCTCGTCGGTGTCGGCGGCGAGGACGGTGTAGCCCTGGCGGCGGGCCCTGGCCTGCATCGCCTTGACGATAGGCGGGAAGAAGGGGTTGGCGATGTCGGGGATGATCAGGCCCAGCGACCCGGTACGGCCGCCGCGCAGCGAGCGGGCGGCGGGGTTCGGCGTGTAGCCGAGCCGGTCCGCCGCGTCGAGCACCCGTCGCAGCGTCTGGGCCTGCACCTGGTCGGGTGCGGTGTAGACGCGGGAGACGGTCGAGACCGAGACTCCGGCCGCGCTGGCCACTTCCCTGATCGTCACCGCCATGCCCGGACCTCCTGTCGTGCTGGTACGGAGGATGTTCGCAAACGTTCCCGCAACCCGTCAAGAGCCCAATAACCACGAAAAATCAGGATCTGTTGGGTTGCTCTGTGAAATGTCATGATGTGGTGCTGAGATTCTCGGGAACGTTTTCACAGGAGCCTTCATGAAGATCACCGGTTGGGAAGTGCTCACCCTGCCCGACGGCGGCGACAGTATGATGTTGCTGGTCATCGACACCGACGAGGGTGTGCACGGCCTCGGCGAGGTGGGCATCAGATCCCGGCAGAAGGCCGTCGCCGGCGGCCTCGACCACCTCTGCGAACTGATCGTCGGCGAGGACCCCACCCGCATCGAGCATCTGTGGCAGGTGATGTTCCGGCGCGGGTTCTTCCCCGCCGACCGGTTCCTCTCCGCTGCCATCGCCGCCGTGGACGTGGCCCTGTGGGACATCAGGGGCAAGGTGCTCGGCGTCCCCGTCTACGAGCTGTTCGGCGGGCGCGTGCGCGACCACGTGAGCGCCTACACCCACCTCGGCGACGACTACCACGACCTCGACCGGTTCCTCGCGCGAGCCCGCGACCTCGCCTCGGACGGCTGGCGGCACCTGCGCTTCGCCGTACCGCACACCGCCGACGGCGTGCTCGACCAGCGGGCCGCCATGCGCGCCGGGATCGAGCTCTTCCATCGGGTGCGCGAGGCCGTCGGCGACGAGGTCGAGCTGATCCTCGACGTGCACACCCGGCTCGACCCGCCGGAGGCCCTCACGCTGTGCCGCGAGATCGAGGCGGCCCGGCCGTACTTCGTGGAGGATCCGCTGCGCAGTGAGGGCCTCGACAGCTACCGCATGCTCCGCGCCCGTACGGCGGTGCCGCTCGCCGCGGGCGAGCAGTTCGGCTCGAAGTGGGAGTTCCAGCGGCTGGTCGAGGCCGACCTGATCGACTACGCCCGGGTGGACGTCGGCGTGGCCGCCGGGCTGACCGAGGCCAGGAAGATCGCGGCCATGTGCGAGGCCCATTACATCAAGCTGGCCACCCACAACCCGCTGGGCCCGGTCACCGCGGCCTCCTCGCTGCACCTCAACCTGGCCACGCCCAACGTCGCCGTCCAGGAGCACCAGGCCCAGCCGGACCCGCTCGCGGACGAGCTGTTCACGGCCCGGCCGGTCATCGCGCACGGCCGCGTCGAACTCCCCGAACTGCCGGGCCTCGGCGTGGACATCGACCGGGCGGCGGCCCGGCGCCTGCGGGCCGTCGCCGCCGAGCGCCCGCACCTGCGCGCCTCGGACGGGGCCTTCACGAACTGGTGAGGACCGCGCCCACCTGACAAGCCTTGCCCCAGACCCGGTGAAGCCGCGCCCACCTGACAAGCCTTTCACCGTCCCGGTGAAGACGGGGGAGCGGACGGGCCAGAATGGAAGGGTGCATGCAGACCTCTCCCGCCCTGTCGTGGTCCTCGGCTCCACCGGCTCGATCGGCACCCAGGCGCTCGACGTCGTCGCCGCCAACCCCGGCCGCTTCCGGGTGGTCGCCCTCGCGGCCGGCGGCGGCCGGGTCGACCTGCTCGCCGAGCAGGCGGCGCGCTTCGGCGCCGAGGCGGTGGCGGTGGCCGACGCCGAGGCCGTACCCGCGCTGAAGGACGCGCTGGCGGCGCGCGGCGCGCACCCCGAGGTGCTGTCGGGCGCCGACGGCGTCGCCGAGGCGGCGACCCGCGCCCCGGGCGAGGGCGAAGGCGAGCCGCTGGTGCTCAACGGCATCACCGGCGCGCTCGGGCTCACCTCCACGCTGGCCGCGCTCTCGGCGGGCCGTACCCTGGCCCTGGCCAACAAGGAGTCGCTGATCATCGGCGGACCCCTGGTCAAGCGGCTGGCCCGGCAGGGGCAGATCCTGCCCGTCGACTCCGAGCACTCGGCGCTGCAGCAGTCGCTGTGGGCCTGCGGGCCGGGCGGCTACGACCCCGAGAGCGTGCGCAAGCTCGTCGTCACCGCGAGCGGCGGCCCCTTCAGGGGCCGGAGCCGGGCCGAACTCGCCGACGTCACGCCCGAGATGGCCCTCGCGCACCCGACCTGGTCGATGGGGCCGGTCATCACGATCAACTCCGCCACCCTGGTCAACAAGGGGCTGGAGGTCATCGAGGCGCACCTGCTGTTCGACATCGGCTTCGACCGCATCGACGTGGTCGTGCACCCGCAGTCGATCATCCACTCCATGGTCGAGTACGTCGACGGCTCCACCATCGCCCAGGCCAGCCCGCCCGACATGCGGCTGCCGATCGCGCTCGCGCTCGGCCACCCGCACCGGGTGCCCGGTGCCGCCCCCGCCGTCGACTGGACCACCGCGCACACCTGGACCTTCGAACCGCTGGACGACGCGGCGTTCCCGAGCGTCGCCCTGGCCCGCCACGTGGGCACGGAGGGCGGCACCGCGCCCGCCGTCTACAACGCCGCCAACGAGGTGTGCGTCGAGGCGTTCATGCGCGGCGAACTGCCCTTCCTCGCCATCGTCGACACCGTGGCCGCCGTCGTCGAGGAGCACCGGCCCGGCCCGGCCGATTCCGTCGAGGAGGTGCTGGCCGCCGACGCCTGGGCGAGGCGGCGTGCCGGTGAGCTCACCGGCGTTGCCTAGACTGGGTGGCGTGACTTCTGTAGCACTCGGCATTCCGACGGTCCGCCCCAAGCCGCTCGCCGAACGCCGCCACTCCCGGCAGATCATGGTCGGAAACGTCGCGGTGGGCGGCGACGCGCCCGTCTCCGTGCAGTCGATGACGACCACCGTCACCGCCGACATCAACGCGACCCTTCAGCAGATCGCCGAGCTCACGGCCTCGGGCTGCCAGATCGTCCGCGTCGCCGTGCCGTCGCAGGACGATGCGGAGGCGCTGTCGGTCATCGCGAGGAAGTCGCAGA
>NZ_BAAAHQ010000059.1:0-7650 GCF_039525605.1 Nonomuraea longicatena
CCTCACCCATTTCGAGCACAACTACCTACCGGCAATTCGCTGAGATCACGTCACTGTCTGGCACGCTTTTTCGCGTGCGGGCGGCAGCGCTGATTCCGATGGCTCGACGTCGAGAAGCTCGGTTATTGAGATTCTTCTTCGGGATACCAGATTCACCGCCGCTTCGATGAGATCCGCGCCGTCCGAGCCAAATGCACCGACCAGCTGCCGATCTACGACGAACGCCGCCTTCGATCGGTCCTGAACGAGTACGCCGAGCACTACTGCTCGGCTTCTTGGCGGGACGGCGCTATTGGTCCGGATACGAAAAGGGGCGTGGGCAGATGGCGGCTGACCGGTTCAGCACGCACGACCTCAAGCTCGGCGACGACACCGTCACCAAACGCTACACATCGTGGGGCCGTGGAGAACCCCACCGGGAGTGGGCCGTTCTGACGCTTCTCGCCGAACACGCACCCGGCATCGCCCCGCAGCCGGTCCAGGCCGACCTCGACGCGAACCCTCCGTCGATCATCATGACCAGGCTGCCCGGAGGTGTCTTGCGGGGTACGGTCGCCACCGGCGAGCAGGTCGGCGCGGTCGCCGCGACGTTGAACCGCCTGCACCGGGAGATTCCCCCGCACGTGGTCGCGGCGGCCGAACCGGCGGCCTGGCATCCGGCGGCGGCGGTCGACAAGGTCCGCGCCTGGGCCGACAAGCACCCCGACCTTGGCGACGACCCCGCCGTGCGGCGGGCGTTCCAGCGGGTCGCGAGTGGCTGGCCTCCACGATCCCGGACACGCTCACCATCGACCCGCTGCCGCCGGTCATCGGGCTGGTGGACGGAAACCACGCCAACTACCTGTGGGACGGCGACGGCCAGCGGGTCCGGCTCGTCAACTGGGAGGACTCCGGTCGCAGCGACCGCGCCTTCGAGATCGGCGAGATGACCGAACACATCTCCCGCCTCGACGGCCACCTCGACACCGAACTGCTGCTGACCCGCCTCGACCTGACCCGGCTGGAAGCCGAGCGCGTGCAGGAGTTCCGCCGGCTCTTCGCGCTGGGCTGGTTCCTCATGCTCGGCCCCGACGGACCCGCCACCCCCCACAACCCGTCCGGCACCCTGGAACGCCAGGCCGACCGGGTACTGCGGCTCCTGCACTGAAGACACAGACGGACGTTGACGGCGTATCCGGCCAGGGCACGGGTGTGGTCGTCCTCGATCAGGGTCAGCCATGGCTGGCTTGCCGGAGGTGTCAATCACCCAGATGTCCAGTTCGGTGTCTCGTGAGTGGCATGCCGGCTCACCGACGGGGCCGGCCAGGTAGTCGTCCAGGTGGGCCGCCAGATCGGGATGCCGGCTCGGCGGACTGGTGAGACAGATACCGACGTCCTCGGTGTAGCGGCCCAGGTCACCGGCGCAGGCCCTCGTAGTACGCCGTCATCGACGGGAAGTAATCGTCGAAGTCGGGGCGCTGCGAATCGTCGCGGGAGGCGACGAGCAGGTCGAGGTAGTACTCCCAGCCTGGTCCGACCTCGCCGATGCCTTCTTCGGTTTCCAGGTGCTGCACGAACTCCAGCAGGGTCGTGCCGTCCGACTCCGACAGCAGCAGCTCCAGCGACCACGTGCCATGCTCGTCGGTGGTCGAGCACGCCAGGCGGCGCGGCGGCTCGCAGGCGTCGATACGCAGGTCCGTCCACGGCTCCTGCTCCTCGAAGGCCAGTTGCACCTTGATCGTGTGGCCCGGCGCCGGGTCGCCCTCCCACGGGCCGAACCAGCGGGCGGTGCGGTCGGACTCGGTGACGCTGGCCCACACGTCGTCGATGGGCGCGCGGAAGGTGCGGGTGAGAACGAGCCTGCTGCCGGACTCGCCGCGCAGTAGTCGGCCGGTCGGGTTCATGCGGTCTCCTCGTGGGTTTGGTCGGTCACGCCGCCGGTGCGGCGGTCGCGGCGGGTGCGGTAAACCTCTGTCTCCAGTGCGTCGAATCGGCGCTGCCAGGCGGACGGTCGGCCGAACTGCCCGAGCCAGGAGGCCAGGTCGAGCAGCCGCCTGGTGTCGAGCTCATACAGCCGCTGCCGTCCCACGAGCTCGTCGCGGACCAGCCCCGCCTCCCTGAGCACCCGCAGATGACGACTCACGGCGGGCCTGCTGATCGGGAAATGCCCGGCGATCTGTCCGGCGGAGAGCCGCTCGGCCCACAGCAACACGAGAATCTCCCTGCGCACCGGGTCGGCGATCGCCCCTGCCACCTCATCCACACGAAAAGCGTAACATGATGGTTACGCGTTAGTCCAAGGCGTGTTTCGCGGGAGGTGGCCGGCCAATGACGAAGATCACCATCCCGGCGACAGGACCGACGCACACCTGAAGGTGACGCGGCATCCTGACGCTCCTGCGCGCCGAGAGGTAGCGCCACGACTCCCGCAGCGCCGCCCTACCTCCCGGTGGCGGCGGTAGCCGGCAGACAACGCGTCCAGCAGCCAGGCCGACGCCCATTCCCGCCGGCCGCCGGCGCCTGGGCGTCGGCGGCCTCGCACCGTAGACAATCAGGGACATGGGAGACCCAATCGAGCTGGTGGACTATGACCCGATTTGGCAGCTGGAGTTTGCCGCGATCGGGAAAGCGTTGCGAGGGGCACTCGGTGACGGTGCACTGCGGGTGGACCACATCGGCTCGACGTCGGTGCCCGGTCTGGTCGCCAAGCCGACCATCGACATCCAGATCTCGGTACGCTCGCTGGAGCCACTGGATGCCTACAAGGCTCCACTGGAGCAGCTCGATCTGGTGCATCGTGCGGACAATCCCGAGCTGACCAAGCGATACTTCCGCGAGTCTCCAGGCAGCCGCCGCACCCACATTCACGTGCGCGAGCTCGGGAGCTTCTCCCAGCAGCTGCCTCTGCTGTTCCGTGACTACCTGCGTGCCCATCCCGCCACCGCAGCCGAGTTCGCCCAGATCAAGCGGCAATGCGCACGGCAGTTCCGCGATGACCGGCAAGGTTATGTCTCTGCCAAGGAGCCCTTCGTCTGGGACATCGTGCGGCGCGCCGACACATGGGCTCAGAGCCTCGGCTGGCGATCGGGCCCGAGCGACGCCTGATCCGACCGAAAGCATGATCACGCCGGGCTGGCCACCGTCCGACACTTCAATGACCTGCTGCACGCCAGCCTCGCCGGTCGGGGATTCCCGTCGATCACTCCGCTGCCGGTGCCGCAGCCGATCGGCGTCAACGGCTGGCACGCCACAGTCTGGGAGTACATCCCCCAACCGGTAGGGGCGACGCCTTCGCCGGAAGACCTCAGAGCGCTGGTACGTGACCTTCACGCGCTCCCGAAACCACCGCGAACGCCGCCCGAGGCCGACCTGCTGGGAACCCCGCGAGCCGACCTCGACAGCCACGACCCGGAGGCGTCGCCGGTGAGCCCGCGTCAGCGCGCGTGGCTGCTGGGTGAGTGCGACCGCGTCGAGCGGTCCCTGCTTGAGCTGACTGCCGACCTCGCCCAGGGGCTGATTCACGGTGACGCCCACGTCGGCAACCTGTTCGGTGCCCCTGGCGGGTGGCGGCTCGGCGATTGGGACTCCGTCGGCTTCGGCCCGCTGGTGCAGGACGCGGTCCCGGCCATGATGGGGCATCACCGTTTCGGCCGCCCACGGGATCGCTGGCTCCGCTTCTGCCGTGGCTACGGCCTCGACCCGGAGATCGAGACCACTGCGGCG
Source organism: Nonomuraea longicatena (assembly GCF_039525605.1). NCBI lineage: Bacteria > Bacillati > Actinomycetota > Actinomycetes > Streptosporangiales > Streptosporangiaceae > Nonomuraea > Nonomuraea longicatena. The sequence continues at coordinate 3,703 of NZ_BAAAHQ010000059.1, forward strand.
GCCCGGCTTCTCCGATCTGCCCGGGAGTTGCGTTCGCTGGCCGCCTACATTCGCGCGGCCGACCATCCCGCCGTGCACGCGGAGCTGCGCCGTCGTCTCCGCTCGCTGATGAGCTACGAACGGCACGTATGGAGACCTGTCTGAAGACGTTCCTCTCTCGGAACGCTGCCGTGAGCTCACCGGCGCTGCCCGGACCGCGCAAGCAGCGATTTCCGGATTCGTTTCAGGCCTGGCCGATACCTCATTAAATGGGCGTTCTATAATCTTGATGAGGGTAGATTCGGGTCAGAACTCCAGGATGTTTCGGGCAGCAGAATGATGGGACGCTTAGGTAGCCGCAAGTCCTGCGGCAATAGCCCTTTGTGGTCGGCTGCTGCTCTGCGTGGTTCGCATCTCATTCCTCGCTCGTATCGCAGTCCTGTCGTCAAACAGATCAGTCAGTTGGACAGATTTTGGCGCCGGGATCTTGGAGGGGCTTTCTGCCAGGTGAATCATCAGGTAGGCGAGTTCGGCAGGGGTGGTGATATGGCGACTTCGGGCGGAGGTGGAGGTCAATTCTGGCTGCCATTAATCGCTGTTGTGGTTCGCCGTGATGGTGGCCCTGGGTTGTGGCCTGGAGGAGTGTTACAGGATCGGGGGGATTAGGGGTGTGATATGAATCACATTGCATAATGATCATTTGCGCACGTAAGAGTTGATGGCAATATCAACTCACGCAAAGGTCTGGTGTTAATGTACGAATTACCCAGCTCGAGGGTCGCGACAGGCAGACCCTCGTCAACGCTCGCGGCGGCCACAGTCCTCGCGGTCGCGGCATCCATCCTCGTCCCCGGCGCAATCTCTCCCGCAGCGGCCGACCCCAAGGCCCCGGCCCCGGCCGCTCCGACCACCACGCAGTTCCCCAAACCGGAAGACCCCGACGCCCCGCTTCGCGCGGCGCTCGCGGAGGCCAAGAAGCAGAACAAGCCCGTAGCGGTTGAGGCGGCCTACACCGAGACCTCCCGCACCTGGGCCTATCCAGAGGGGCACCTGACACTCCAGTCGTATGCGGGGCCCAGCCAGCTGAAGCAGCCCGACGGCTCCTGGGCATGGATCGACACCACGCTCGTCGAACGGGACGGGGTCCTCAAGCCCAAGGTGGCCAAGGCCGACGTGTCGTTCTCCCTCGGAGGGAACGCCCCGTTCGCGACCATGGAACGCGCTAAGAACCAGCGCTTCTCCCTGTCGTGGCTGACGGACCTGCCCAAACCCGAGGTGAACGGGAACGTCGCCCGCTACGTCGACGCCGCCGGGGCAGGCGCTGACCTGGTCGTCACGGCGCTGCCGACCGGGTTCCGGCATGACGTGGTCCTGCGCGAGCGTCCGACCGGGCCAGTCGAGTACCGCCTGCCCGTCGACGCCGACGGCCTCACCCTCGAAGACGGCAAGAAGGGCGAGGGGCTCGCCCTCGTCGACGACAAGGGCAAACGGCGCGCCTCGGCCGCCGAGCCCTTCGTCGTCGACGCCGGCCCCACCCCGGCCGAAGCCGACTCGGGCAAGGGCGTCCCGGCGAAGACCGGGAAGATCGACACCCGGGTGGTGACCGAGAACGGGCGGCAGGTGCTGGTCCTCAAGCCGGACCCCGCCTTCTTGAACGATCCGGCCACCCGCTACCCCCTCACGGTGGACCCCACCACCACTTTGCCGCTGCTCAGCGACGTGGTGATCGGCAGTGACGGTCGCACCTACCCCTCGCCCGCCTCACCTCAGTTGCAGACCAGCAAGGAACGCACCTTCAGCGACGGCCGCATCAGCCAGGCCCACACCCTGCTGAAGTTCGACACCAGTGTCCTGGCCGGCCGTTCCATCGGCAACGCCCGCCTGGAGATGCACGTCGAGCAGGATGTCGGCTGCCGCTGGTACGGTCCCGGCGGTGTCGAGGTCAAGCGCGTCACCTCCGGCTGGGATCCCCAGACCGTCGACTGGTCCAACCAGCCGTCGGTCACCAGCTTCGGCTCCTCCATCCAGATCTGCCCCAACTCCCCGCAGCTCGACCCCAACGGCAACTGGATCCAGCGGACCAACACCTGGGACGTCACGGCGATGGCCAACGCCTGGGCCACCGGAGCGCAGAGCGAGGGCATCCAGGTCTCGGCCTACAGCAGCTTCGATCACCAGCCCTCCCAGGGCAGCGGATTCTGGCTCTACTACCACTCCGCCGACCGCGTCGGCGGCAAGCCGCCCAAGCTGACGGTCTCCTACTTCCTGCCGCCCGAGATCCCCACCGTGACGGCCGAGTCGATCGACTCGATGACCGGCAACGACGCGATCGCCCGCAGCCAGAACGTGCGGGTGGGCTTCTCGTCCACGGTGCCCGAGGCGACCAACCTCGACTACACCGTCACCGTCAACGACTCCACCATGCAGCCGCCTCCCGCCTACCCGGCAGGGCACGTGGCGCACTGGAAGTTCGACGAGGCGACCGGCGCCGCCACCGCAGCGGACTCCGGCGGCAATGGCCACAACGCCACCTACACCGGCAGTCGGCGCGCGGCGACGTCCGGCAAGGTCGGCGGCGCGGTCAAGCTCAACGACCTGCAGGGCAGCCCCGGAGCCATTCAGGACTCCCACGCCAGCACGACCGGGCCGGTATTGAACCAGAATTCCAGCTTCTCTCTCAGCACCTGGTTCAAACTGCACAACAGCGACGAGATCCAGTACCTGGCCACCCAGGACGGGAACCCGTTCGGGCTGTCCGTCTACTATCTGGGCGCCAGTTGGCAGAAGGTACGCTTGCAGGTCTCCGGCAGCGGCGGTACCACCGGCTACGGCGTCTGGGTGGACTCGCAGAAACTCGTCAAGGCCGACACCTGGACCCATCTGGTCGCCCTCTACGACGCGGCAGCGGGGAAGATCCGGATCTACATCGACGGCGCCCTGTCCGCCGAAACCGACTACAGCCCCACCGGCACCGTCACGGGCGGCCCCTTCCGCATCGGCTCGGACAAGACCGCTTTCCGCGGCCATCTGCTGCAGGGCTCACTCGACGACATGCGCGTCTACCAGCGCGCCCTCACCGTCCGCGAGATCAAGGACTTGTACGGCGAGGTAGCCGCGACCAGCTACAACGCCAAGCCCTCCGGCCAGGTCATCAACCAGACCTTCCAGCTCCACAACCCCGCCAGCCTCAAATTCGTCGTCAAGGCCTGCCGCACCGGCGTCACCCCGCCCTCCTGCAACGAAAGCCCGGCCTACCGCATCACCAGCGACGCACCGATGCTGCCCACCGACACCGAGACCGGCATGGCGGACCCGACCCAGCCGATCCTCTCCGGCATGGTCAACCGCCCCTCCGGTGGACCAGTAACCGCCAAGTACTACCTCTACGACAGCGCTGGCACCCCAATCGGTGCAGCACCGCTCGGCAGCCGCACCGTCAGCGGCGGTGAAAGGGCCTCCTTCCAGATCCCCGTCAACACCGTCCAGCCCGGCACCACCTACAAATGGCAGATGACGGCCTGCGTCAGCGGACAGGACGGCACCGGCGAGGTCTGCACCTCCAAGACCGCCCCCGTGTCCTTCACCACTCCCGGCACACCTCCACCGCCTCCGGTGGAGAACGTCAAGAACCTGACGCTGGGCAAGGACAGCTTCGTCATCAAGACCGCCAAAACCGACCCCACCGCCTGTAACGGCAGCCCGTGCACCGTCACCGGCGATACGGTGATGCGCATCGGGGGAGTTGGCGTCGACAAGACGGCTGCTGTCATTGGGGTGAAGCTGAATGAGCTTCCTGCCGGTGCCGGTGTCTCCGAAGGCGTCCTCAAGCTCGGTGCGGCCATCTGCCCCGCAGGTACGTGCCCTGCGGACGCGGTGATCACCGCCACACCGCTAAAGAGTCCCGTCACGGCCCAAACCAAGGGCTCGGAACTGGCGGCTGATGCCGATACCGGAACCGCCCCCTATTCG